>CAZMXH010000055.1:0-13879 GCA_964570165.1 uncultured Actinomycetes bacterium | reverse complement strand
TGGGTGCAGGCGTCCCGTAACTTCTGCAACAAGCTGTGGAACGCGACCCGGTTCGCGCTCCGTAGCGGTGCGCGCGTGGGCGACCTGCCGCCGGTGAGCGAGCTGTCGGTGCCCGACCGGTGGATCCTGTCTCGGCTGCACCAGACGCTCGCCGAGGTCGACGCCCTGTACGAGGACTACCAGTTCGCCAAGCTCACCGAGGCGCTATATCACTTCACCTGGGACGAGTTCTGTGACTGGTACGTCGAGCTGTCCAAGACGCCGCTCGCGGCGGGTGGCGCGGCCGCCGAACGCACCAGACTGGTTCTCGGCCACGTGCTCGACGTCCTGCTCCGGTTGCTGCATCCGGTCGTGCCGTTCGTCACCGAAGCGCTGTGGACGACGCTGACCGGGGACGAGTCGCTTGTCGTGGCGTCCTGGCCGGCCGCACAGCCGTCGTACACCGATCCCGAGGCCGAGCAGGCCGTGGGGGAGTTGCAGCAGTTGGTGACCGAGGTCCGACGGTTCCGTAGCGATCAAGGTTTGAAGCCGGGTCAGCAGGTGGCCGGGCGGCTGCGCGGGCTGTCGGGTGCCCTCGCGGAGCACGAGGCGGAGATCAGGGCGCTGGCGCGGCTGGCGCCGGACGGCGACGACTTCACGCCCACCACGTCCCTCAGCCGGGGAGCGGTGACGGTGGAGCTGGACCTGCGAGGCGCGATCGACGTGGCCGCCGAGCGGCGAAGGCTGGAGAAGGACCTGGCGGCGGCACGTAGGGAGCTGGAGCAGGCCGACAGGAAGCTCGCCAACGAGCAGTTCCTCGCCAAGGCGCCGGAGGATGTTGTTTCCAAGGTGCGTGATCGCAAGGTCGCGGCCGAGGCGGACATCGCCCGTCTCGAAAAGCAGCTGGCCTCCCTGCCCACGCTGTAGTTTCGGTCGATCACGTTCAGCAGGCATGCCCCCACTTCGTCAGGCCCGCAGCCCTCGTGGACCATGGGCAGGCCTGCTGAACGTGATCGAACCACGGGGAGCCTGGAATGAGCACTGACGAGCTGCGCAAGGTCGAGGCCGAGCTGCGTACGCGGTGGCCCGAGTCGAAGATCGCGCCGTCGATCGAGCGCATCCGCGATCTGGCTGACCTGCTGGGCAACCCACAGCGCGGGTATCCGGTCATTCAGCTGTCCGGCACCAACGGGAAGACCTCGACCGCCCGAATGATCGACGAGCTGTTGCGCGAGCTCGGACTGCGTACGGGACGGTTCACCAGCCCGCATCTGGAGTCGGTCACCGAGCGCATCTGCATCGACGGCGAGCCGATCAGCGCGGACCGGTTCACCGACATCTACCACGAGATCACTCCGTACCTCGAGCTCGTGGATGCCCGTCACCCGGTCCGGCTGTCGTTCTTCGAGGTGCTGGTCGCGATGGCGTACTCCGCGTTCGCAGACGCGCCGGTGGAGGTCGCGATCGTCGAGGTGGGTCTCGGCGGGACGTGGGACGCCACCAGCATCGCCGACGCGAAGGTCGCCGTCGTCATGCCCATCGCAATCGACCACGTGGACTACCTTGGTGAGACCGTCGCCGAGATCGCCACGGAGAAGGCGGGCATCATCGGGGACGGCGCGTTCGCGGTCCTCGCCGAGCAGCCAGAAGAGGCCGCGGAGGTGTTAGCAGAGCGGATCGCCGAGACCGGTGCCACGGTCGCCGGCGAGGGCGCGGACTTCGGCGTACGCAGCCGCAGCCTGGCTGTAGGCGGCCAACTCCTGGAACTCGACGGGCTCACCGGTACCTACGAGGACGTCTTCCTACCACTGCACGGTGCCCACCAGGCCCGTAACGCTGCCACTGCGGTCGCAGCTGCGGAGGCCTTCGTCGGGGGCGGCCAGGAGGCACTCGACCCCGCTGCCGTCCGCACGGCGCTGGCGCGTGTCGAGTCGCCCGGGCGTCTTGAGGTGCTGCGGCGCGGCCCGACAGTGCTCATCGACGCCGCCCACAACCCGGCGAGCGCTCGCGCACTCACCCAAGCCATCCAGGACGAGTTCTCCTTCACCCGGCTGGTCGGCGTGGTGGCAGTGCTCAGCGACAAGGATGTCCGCGGCATTCTCGAGGAGTTGGAGGCCGTCCTGACGAGCGTCGTTGTGACGGAGAACAGTTCGCCGCGGTGCCTTCCCGTCTCCGACCTCGCGAATGTGGCGGAGCAGGTGTTCGGACCGGAGCGCGTCGTATCGGTGCCTGGGCTGTCGGATGCTATCGCCGCCGCCGTGGGTCTGGTGGAAGAGGAGGCGCTGCTTGGCGGTGCCGGCGTGCTGGTTACCGGCTCGGTGGTGACGGCAGGCAATGCCCGCGCCCTGCTCGGGAGACACCGGTGACGCGGATCGCGGCGACGCTGCTGGCGCTCGAAGCGGTCGTGGTGATGTTGGCGATTCCCGTGGCGGTGTCGGTGACCAAGGTGGACGGCGCCGTGGCGGTCCCGCTCGGGCTCGGGGTCGCCGCGGGTCTGCTGGTCGCCGCGGCCTTGGTGCGGCGCGGCAAGGTCGGCTACGTGATCGGCTCCGTGCTGCAGGCCGTGACGATTGCCACCGGCTTCGTCGTGCCCGTCATGTTCTTCCTCGGCGGGCTGTTCGCCGTGCTGTGGCTGGTGCTGCTCCGGATCGGCCCGCGCGTCGAAAGCGGAGGATGATCAGGGTGATTCTGGTGACTCCCCGGACTCACCAGAATCACCCTGATCATCGGAACGACCGCTGCTGCTGCCGGTAGGCGCGCTCCACCTGCCGTAGAACATCCGCTGGCTGCGTCCGCAGGCGGTACGGCGACACCGCGATCACTCGCCAGCCGAGCTCGGCGTAGAGCGCCTGCCGTTTCTCGGTCAGCTCCTGGGTAGGCCCGATCCGGTGCCATTCCACCGAGTTGACCTCGACCACGAGCCGGGCCTCCGGCCAGCACGCGTCGGGACGAATCGCGGGATAACCCGGCAGCGGCCGGTTCCAGCGCGGCTCCGGTAGGACACGGCTCGTTTTGACCAGGTCACGCAGTTCGCATTCGGGCGCGGAACGGCACCCCGCCAGGATGTCGTCCATTGCTCGGCGCGCCGTGGCCGTACCCGCTCGCGGCGCCGTCGCGAGCTCGGCGATGAGATCGTCGGTCGTCGTGTGGCGCCGTTGCACCACCTCGCACAGCAACGCCCGGGTGTCTCGCGTCAGCTGGCGCTCAACACTGTCCGGAAGCGGGCCGTCGTGGTTGCCGACGAGCTCGAGGCGGCGGAAGCACACCGCGTCCAGCGCGGCGCGAGGCGCCGGCGCGAGCGGGATTTCGCATCGCCGGGCGCCGTTCGCGAGCGGGTCTGCGTCGTCGGACCGCCGGTCAAGCATCATGTCGGTCAGCTCGTCGCGGTCCTCGATGTCAGTGTCCACCCAGTACATCGGCACCGGCAGCCGGTGTGTCCGTCGCAGCCTGACGAAATGCGTGTCCGTGCGCTGGCGGCGGTGCGGGACGAGCACGTCGATCGTGTTTCCGTTGGGTGTGACGTACTTCAGCCCCTGCAACCGGCACGCGGCCGCACCGCTGACCATTGCTCCGTCCCCGCCGTAGAGCACCGCGGCGCGCAACCGGTGAAGCTCCCCGAGCGGTCCGGTGAAGGTTGCGTAGACGCCGGGCAGGACCACCTGCCAGCGGCCGCCGGAGCCGATCGCGTACCGGATCGCAGGCTTGCTCATTCCGGCAGCGATCGCTTGCCGACGGGTGATCAAGTCGTCCTGGTCGTGGGCGACGCGCGCGACGCGGCTGCTGGGCACCTGATCAAGCCTGCCGGACGGCGGCAGGGCGGCGCGGCGGCCGTCCACAGGCGCCCGACGCAGTGATCAGGGTGATCCTGGTGACTTCCTGGACTCACCAGGATCACCCCGATCATGAAAGGCCTGGCTGCTACGTTAGAGTGCGCGTCCCAACCAGCACATCCGCGAGGAGATCCCAACGTGTCGGAGCGTACGCTCGTCCTGATCAAGCCAGACGCCGTCCGACGTGGTCTGATCGGCGAGATCATCACCCGCTACGAGCGGCGCGGGCTGTCGATAGTCGCGATGGACTTGCGGGTCATTGAGGCGTCGCTGGCGGACGAGCATTACGCGGAGCACGTGAACAAGCCCTTCTATCCCGGCCTTCGCGAGTTCATCACCGGCGGGCCGCTCGTGGCCCTCGTGCTGGAGGGCGACTCCGCGATCGAGGTCGTCCGGACGATGAACGGCGCGACCGACCCGCGCAAGGCGGCGCCTGGCACCGTCCGTGGCGATCTCGCGCTGGAGACGTCCGAGAACCTGGTGCACGCCTCGGACTCCGCCGAGTCGGCCAAGCGGGAACTCGAACTCTGGTTCCCTGGCCTGGGCTGACCGGCCGCGATACGGCCGCGGTACGGGGAGCGCACGACAACGCGCACGAGGACGCGGTCGGGGACTAGGACTATGAAGCAACTGCGGCTATCCTGCCCTGCGGATGTTGATGACCTTGGTCCTGACCCTGAACCAACGGAGACATGGCGACAACGACGCAGCCGGGTGAGAACGCGCAGGACCGTCGACGTGCTCGTGAGGACCGAGGGGTTCAGAGCGCAGGTGCTGCAGTAGCTGAACGGCTGCCGCCACCACCCCGTGAGCGGCGACCAGCGCTGGCGGCACTGGCCGTCCTGCTGATCGTCGGTGGCGCGGCCGTCGCAGGCCTGCTCGCTATCCGCGCCGACACACGGGTGCCGGTGCTGATGGCCGCCACCAGCATCGACGCGGGGGTACAGATCACCGAGGAGCACCTCACGACGACCCGGGTCGCGTCGGAAGGCACTCAGCTCATCCCGGAGTCGCAGCTTGATCAGTTGGTTGGCCGGTACGCCCGGGTCGTGATCAACGAAGGCCAGCTCATCGATACCACGATGGTGACGAGCGACGGCATGCTCTCGGCTCCGGACTCGGTCGCGCTGGGCGCCACGCTCGCCCCGGGCCGGCTGCCGGCCTCCGGCCTGCAGGCCGGGGATGTGGTGGACCTCATCGACGTCAGTGACGGCACGGGAAGGCTTCTGGTGGCCGACGCGCGGATCGGCCGGGTGGAGCGCAGCGGTGGCGGCGGCGGCACCGCGAGCGGCACCGAGGGCGCCACCGTGACGCTGTTCGTGTCCAGGGACGACGCCCCCGAGGTGTCCGCCGTCGCGGCCGCAGGCGAGTTGTCGGTGGTCCTGATCGAGCGCGGTGCGGCGATCCGGGGGGAGTAGGGGGTGCTTATCGCATTCGCGTCAGCAAAAGGATCGCCAGGAGTCACGACCACGGTCACCGCGCTGGGTTCGGTGTGGCGGCAGAACGTGATCGTCGCCGACTGCGATCCGGCCGGCGGTGATCTCGCGCTGCGATACCGCACTCCGCGCGGCCTGCCGCTCGATCCCGAGCTTGGTCTGGTGTCGGTGGCGGCGGCGGCCCGCCGTGGACTCTCCCCGGAAGAAGTGCTCGAGCACGTCCAGACGGCGCAGGGCGGGCTGGACATCCTCGCAGGAGTCACGACGCCATCCCAGGTGACGGGGATCGGGCCGGTGTGGTCCGCGCTCGCCGGGGCGCTGCGGGACGTGCCAGGCACCGATGTCCTGGTCGACTGCGGGCGGATCACGCCAGGAACGCCGGTGCTGCCGCTGCTGATGGCCGCGGATGCGGTCGTCCTGTTCGCCCGGCCGACGCTGGAGGCGTACGCCCACCTGCGGGAGCGGCTGCGCTGGCTGGCGGGCCAGCTGCGGACGGGCGAGGTGGGCGGCGTTCCGCTGGGTGTGGCGGTCGTGACGGAGCCAGGTGACACTGCGGCGACCCGAGACCTGGACCGGCTGCTCCAACATTCCCAGTTATCGGTCGCTGTGCTCGGCAGGGTCGCCGACGACCCAAAAGCGGCGGACGCCCTCGCCGGCCGGCGCAGCCGCCGGCTGGACCGCTCGATGCTGTTTCGGTCGGCTCGTGAGCTCGCAGGCGCGGTGTACGGCCTGACCCGCTTCGGGCCAACCAACATGACCATCGCGGATCAGTAAAGGCAGTACCACAGACCAGCAAAGGAGCCAGCGCAACCGTGGACCAGCAGCTCGTACGTCGTCTTCGCGAGGAAGTCGCCGACACGCTCGCGCGGCAGCGGCGCGAGGATGCGGCGGCCGGCTTGCCCGCCATGACCGGCGAGGACGAGCGACAGTTCGCGCGCGCGGTCATCAGCCGGGTGCTCGAGGCGTACGCCAGGGGGGAAATCGCCGCCGGCCGGACACCGCCGACCTCCCAGGAGGAGGAGGAGCTGGCGAACGGGATCCACGCTGCGCTGTTCGGTGTCGGCAGGCTGCAGCCGCTGCTCGACGATCCCGAGATCGAGAACATCGACATCAACGGCTGCGACAACGTGTTCATCCAGTACGCGGACGGTCGCGAGGTGATGGGGGAGCCGGTCGCCGACAGCGACGACGAGCTGGTCGAGCTGATCCAGATACTGGGCTCCTACTCCGGACTGACCAGCCGTCCGTTCGACTCCGCGAACCCACAGCTCGACCTGCGCCTGCCGGACGGCAGCCGGATGTCGGCCGTGATGGACGTGTGCTCCCGGCCGGCCGTCTCGGTGCGCCGCGCCCGGCTTGCGCGGGTGCACCTCGACGACTTGGTCCGGCTGGGCTCCGTCAGCGAGGAGGTGGCGGCCTTCCTGTCGGCGGCCGTCACAGCGCGGAAGAACATCATGATCGCTGTCGCCACGAATGCCGGCAAGACAACCCTGCTGCGCGCCCTGGCCAACGAGATCCCGCCCTCGGAGCGGCTGATCACCGTGGAGCGCGCTCTCGAGCTCGGCCTCGGCGAGTTCCGCGACCTGCACCCGAACGTCGTGGCCTTCGAGGAGCGGCTGCCGAACTCCGAGGGCGTCGGCGCGATCTCGATGGCCGAGCTTGTCCGCCGCAGCCTACGGATGAACCCCAGCAGGGTGATCGTTGGCGAGGTTCTCGGTGACGAGATCGTGACCATGCTGAACGCGATGAGCCAGGGCAACGACGGCTCGCTGTCGACGATCCACGCCAACAGCTCCGCGGAAGTGTTCAACCGGATCACCACCTACGCGATCCAGTCGGCCGAGCGGCTGCCCGTCGAGGCGACCATGATGCTGATCGCGGGAGCCATCGACTTCGTGGTCTTCGTGGAGAAGCGCAACGACTACGCCGCCGGCGGCAGGCTGCGCAGGTTCGTGTCGAGCATCAGGGAGATCAACGGGGTGGACGGTAGGGTGCTCTCCAGCGAGGTCTTCGCGCCCGGTCCCGACGGCACATGCGTCCCGGCGGCACCCATATCGTGCATGGACGACCTGATGGAGGTCGGCTACCGCCCAATGTCGATGTCAGCGGCGATGGGCGGGCGGTGGACGGCATGAGTCCGACCATCGCTTTGGTGGCGCTGCTCGGCGGCGTCATCGGCGGCGGGTTCGTGCTGCTGGTCGCGGCGCTGCGGGGAACCCCGCAGCGGCCACCGGCCCCGTCGGGTGCCGGACAGGCCACCCTGCTCGAGCGTCTGGGTCGGCAGACCGTGCTGGGTGTGGGGGCAGGCCTGGTCGCACTCCTCGTGACCCGGTGGCCGGTCGGTGCGCTTGCGGCGGGGGCGCTCGTCGCGTTCTGGCCGGCGCTGTTCGGCGGTGCGAGGGCGGAACGTCAGGCAATGGAGCGGCTCGAGGGCCTGGCCGCGTGGACGGAGTCGCTGCGCGACACCATCGCCGGAGCGGTGGGATTGGAGCAGGCGATTCCCGCCACCGTCTATGCCGCGTCCCCGTCGGTGCGCCCGCAGGTGCGTGTGTTGGCCGACAGGCTGCGGGTGCGGGTGCCGATGCCGGTTGCACTGCAGCGGTTCGCCGATGAGCTGGATGATCCGAGCGCCGACCTGGTGGTGGCGGCGTTGATCCTCAACTCCAAGCTGCGCGGCCCCGGCCTCCGGCAGGTCCTCAGTTCGCTCGCCGACGCCGCCCGCGCCGAGCTCGACATGCGTCAACGCGTCGCAGCCTCCAGGAGCAGCACGCGGCGGTCGGTGCAGATCGTGGCGGGGTTCAGCCTGCTGTTCGTCGTGGGCTTGGCGGTGTTCAACCGGGACTACGTCGAGCCGTACTCGACACCGCAGGGTCAGTTGGTGCTCGCAGTGGTCGCCGGAATCTTCGCCCTCGGCTTTCTCTGGATGCGCCGGCTCGCAGGCGTTGAGAAGCCAGCGCGGTTCCTGGTCGCCACCCGCGTCAGAGGAGGTACCTGCGTTGTGACGGCGAGTGGTGCGTCATGACGCTGGTGCTTGTCGGCGGCGCTGTAGCCGGTCTCGGCGTGCTGCTGCTAGGCATGGTCATCTCGCCGCCGCGGAGCAGCCCTGCCGCCGCGCTCGCCCGGCTGGATGCCGCGCGTGGCCGGGCGAAGGCCCAGCGGGTCGCAACAAGTCGGCTGAGCCCGGGCCAGGCTCAGGAGCCGCGGGTGCTGCGCCAGTTCGGCGGGCGGGTCCACGACGTCGTCGACAGGACCGGCTTCGATCTCGGAGGGCTGCGTGCGAACCTGGCGATGCTCGGCAGGACGCTGGAGACCCACCTGGCGATCACGGTGCTCGCGGCCGTTGGGGGCTTCCTGGCGCCGATTCTGCTCGGTCTGCTGTTCGCGGTGCTCGGCGTGAGGTCGTTCGGCAGCGTCCCGGTGCTCGCCGGGGTGCTGCTGGCGGTGCTCGGCGCGGTGCTGCCCAGCATCACCGTACGTCCGCGAGCCGACCGGCGCCGCGCGGACTTCAGGCACGTCGTGGGTTCGTTCGTCGACCTGGTCGCGATGAACCTCGCCGGCGGTCGCGGCGTGCCCGAAGCGTTGAAGACGGCGTGCGAGGTCAGCGACGGCTGGGGGATGGTGCGCATCCGCGACACGTTGCTGTCTGCCCGGCTGCACGGCGTGACACCGTGGGCCGCGCTCGGCGAACTCGGACGTGAGCTGCATGTCGACGAACTGGTCGACATGGCCGCCTCGCTGGCGCTGGTCGCCGAGGACGGTGCCAAGGTGCGCGAGTCGCTGACCGCGCGTGCAGCGTCGATGCGCAAGCGCGAGCTCGCCGAGGCCGAGGGCAAGGCGGGCGAGAAGTCGCAGTCCATGCTCGTCGCCCAGCTCCTGCTCTGCGTCGGGTTCCTCCTGTTCCTCGTCTATCCGGCGATCTCACAGTTGTTGTTCTCGTGACAGAAGGGTTTGATCGATGAAGTTGCCCCTCACCTCCCCCCTCGGGTTGCTGGTGCTCCACCTCCGCGTCCGGCTGGACAGGGCCCGGACCTCGCCGGAGCGCGGCGCCTCCGCCGTCGAGTGGGTGATCATCACCGCCGTGCTCCTCGCGCTCGCCGGCGTCGTCGGCTGGGCGATCTACAACTTCGTGAGCGAGGCGGCGGAGGATCTCGAGGTTCCGGAACTGCCCGACGGGACGTGAGGATCCGGTGCGGTCGAGGCTCGGGGACGGCACGCGAGGGGCCAGCTCGATCGAGCTGGCGCTGTACACGCCGGTGCTGTTTCTTGTGATCTTCTCTATCGTCCAGTTCGGGCTGAGCTGGCATGCCAACCAGGTCGCGTCCGCGACCGCCCGTGAGGCGGCCCGTGTTGCGCGTGTCCAGGGCGGCGGGCCGGATGCGCTCAGCCTCGCGGAGACGCACGGCGAGGAGTACGCCCAGGCGGTCGGCGGCAATGCGCTGCAGAACGTCAACGTCACCGTGGTAGCGGTCGGTACCGATCAGGTGCGCGCAACGGTCACGGGCGAGGCGTTGGAGATCGTCGAGGGCCTTGCGCCGCAGGTGCAGCAGGTGGTCCAGGGCCCGATCGAGGAGTTTCGGCCCGACCTCTGAGCGGAGAAGGATGAGCAGGATCGCATCCGAGCGCGGCTCGATGGCCGTGGAGATCGTCATTCTGGTGCCGGTGCTCGTGGCCGTCATGGCCCTTGTCGTCTCGTTCGGGCGGTATGTGGACACTCGCGGCCATGTAGAGGCGGTCGCACGGGACGCCGTCCGAGCCGCGACGCTGGAGCGCAGCCTGCCTGCGGCCACCGCGGTGGCCCAGGCCATCGCCGACGAAACCGCTCCGGGTGACGCCGTGTGCGGACCGGTGCAGCTGTGGGGAGCCAGCGAGGGCGATCCGGTGGTGTTCCAGGCCGGTGAGATCATTACCGCGGAGCTGAGCTGTGAGGTGTCGCTCGACGACCTCGGGCTGCTCGGCCTCCCCGGCAGCGTGACCATCAGCGGCGCGAGCTCTGCGCCGTTGGACGAGCTCAGGAGAGTGCAGTGAGGCGTCCCACAGCGCGCGGCGAGCGCGGCAGCGTCAGCGCGCTCGTCGTCGTACTGGCCGTCGCCCTGATGATCGTGGCCGGGCTGGTGGTCGACGGCGGCAACGCGATCAACGCCCGCCAGCGGGTCATCGACGACGCTGAGCAGGCCGCACGGGTGGGCGCGAACCAGATCGACGAGATCACGCTCCGGACTACCGGCGACGTCGTCATCCTGGAGTCCGCGGCCGCGGAGGCGGCGACGAGCTTCGTACTTGCCCGGGGCTACGACCTGAACGAGGTCGTCGTGACGGCGAGCGCGGACGAGGTCTCGGTCGCGCTCACCGACACCGTCAGCACCCAGCTGTTGTCCCTGGTCGGCATCGGGAGCTTCACCGTGGATGGCGAGGCGACCGCGAGACCGGCAGTCGGCATCGTGGAGGAGATACAGTGACCACCACCCCGTCCCGAGAGCTGGGCCCGGCGCGGTTCCAGCGTCGTAGGGCTCAGGAGAAGCGACACGTCTTCCGCGCGCTCGGCGCGGGCCTCGTGCTGCTCGCGCTGCTTGCCGGGCCGCCGGCGGCACTGGTCTGGCTGGGCGGCCCTCCGCCCGTGCCGACATCGTTGCCGACTCGGGACGACCTTCTCGCGGAGATCGGTCCGGAGCAGCTAGTGACCGTGCTGGTCGCTGTGGCGTGGCTCGCCTGGCTGCAGTTCGTGCTGTGCGTGGTGGTGGAGATGCGCAGCGCGCTGTCCGGCGTCGGGCTGCCGGCCCGCGTCCCGCTGGCCGGGCCGTCGCAGCGGCTCGCCCGGGCTCTCGTGGGCTCCGTCCTGCTCGCCGCGACGACCGTTGGGACGGCGACCGCGGCGCCGTTCCAGGGGCCCGACTCGTACCAGGAGGCTTCCGCACCGGTCGTCGCGACGGCCGCCCAGGTGGGCGATCCCGCAGTCGACGGGGCGCCGGCCGTCGGCGGCGGCCCGGTCGAGGCACAGCTCACGCGGCACGCCGGCGCGACCACGTACCTGCTGGGCGAGACGGTGCTGGACACGGCGGAGGCGCGGGAGATGGTCGGCCGCAAGGTGTACCGGGTGCAGCCGCCTGAGGGGCGCTACCACGACAACCTATGGGACATCGCAGAGCGCCACCTCGGCGACGGCCGCCGATACAAGGAGATCTTCGAGCTCAACCGCGGTCGCATTCAGCCCGACGGCCACGAGCTGTCACTGGCGCGGTTGATCTATCCGGGCTGGCTGCTCGTCATGCCCGAGGACGCTGTCGGTGTCGATCGCGTCGTCGCGGAGGCCGGGGAGGCAGCGGCAGACACCCTGCCCGTCCCGCCTGCCGAGCCGTCCGCCGGCGTTGACGCTGCTGGTGCGGCAGCCGCGCGGCACGACGGCAACGCTTCTGGGCCGGGGGTCGTGGCGGGGATGTGGGGCACCGCGGCTCAGGCGGGTGCGCCGGGCATGGCTGGCAGCATGCCCGGCGGCATGGCTGGCAGCACGGCCGGTATCACTGACGCGGCGGATGTGACCGTTGCGTTCGGCCCCGGTGAGGTCACGGGGACTGTTGGCCACGGAGTCGAATCGCGCCCCTCCCACGGGCATGAGCTTCTCGCGGCGGCTGGGCTGCTGGCGGCCGGCCTGCTCGCCGCGATCGACCTCACCCGCCGCCGGCGCCGGTCCGCGGAGCCGGACGACGATGCGGTCGAGGCGGAGGTCGCGATCCGGATCGCGGCGGACCCCGACCGAGCACGGTGGCTGGACGCGGCGCTACGCGGCGTGGCGACGGCCTGCCAAGCCTCCGGTGTGCAACTGCCGTCCTGCTACGCCGCGGTAGTGGACGACGACAGCGTGGAGCTCCTGTTGGCACCCCCGGCGACCGAGGCACCGCAACCGTGGCAGGTGCACGACGGCGGCCGGCGTTGGCGCCTGGAGCGGGCCGGTGCTCAGCTGATGAGCGGTCCCGCTCCGTACCCGGGTCTGGTGTCCGTCGGCCGCGATACCCTCGGGCGCGACGTGCTGGTGGATCTGGAGGCGGCCGGCGGGCCCATCGCCGTCACCGGCGACCCGACCGCCGCCTACGAGGTCGTCACTGCGATCGCCGCGGAGCTTGCCACCAACCAGTGGTCGGACCACTTGCGGGTCACCGCGGCCGGGCTGCCCGCAGAGCTGGCGGCGCTCGACACCCAGCGATACCGGCAGGTTCACGACCTGGCGCCGGTGCTGGCGGAGCTGGAGGTGGCGCGCCCGGACCCCGTCGGTGCGGACGTGCTGACAGGACGGCTTCGAGACGAGGCAGCGGCTGCGTGGATCCCCGAGTACCTGGTGCTCGGCAGCAGGCCGGATGAGGACCTGGCGCAGCAACTGCTGACGCTCGGCAGCCGGGTGCGCTCGCCGCTGGGCATCGTCTGCGCCGGCGACCTGCCCGGCGCGCGCTGGCGGCTGGAGGTGGACGCTGCCGGCAACCTCAGCGTGCCGGCGCTCGGGTTGACCGTGACCGCCAACCGGCTGGCGGCGCCGACGGCTGCGGCGCTGGCCGCGCTGGTTGCGCCGGAGCCCGCAGCGGACCCGGCGTCGGGTAGCCTGCATGAGGCGTGGCTGCCGGACGTGCGTCCCAACGTGTCCGAGCCACAGGTCCCAGCGGACAGCACGGCGCTCGCGACCGCGGCGGTGCGGGTGTTCCTCCTAGGTCCCGCCGAGGTCCAGGCGCCGGGCCCGATCGACGACGAGCGCAAGGAGCTCGCGACCGAGGTGGTGGTCCACCTCGCGCTCCACCGAGAGGGAGTCCATCCCACAGTGCTCGCGGGCGCGATCTGGCCGGGTGGCGTCACGACGGAGGTCCGGGAAGCCGTGATCGCGAGAGTGCGGGACTGGCTGGGTACGAGCGCCGACGGCACGCCGCACCTGTTCGAGACGGACGATGGGAGGCTGCGGCTGTCCGACGACGTGGTCGTGGACTGGGAGGTCGTGCAGACCCTGCTGGCCAGGTCCCGGGATGCGAGGAACCCGGCGGAGGAGGTCGACCTGCTCCGCCGGGCACTCCGGGTGGCCAGGGGGCCGGTGCTGTCCGAGCGGCCGCGTGGCCGGTACGCCTGGATCGCCCGCGTGCGGCTGGAGCGCGCGGCGTCCGACCTGCTGGTGGATGCCGCCCACCGGCTGTCGATGCTGAGCAACGACAGGGGCGATCCGGGCATGGCGTCCGCCGCCGCCCGTGCGGGCATCCGGGTGCGTCCGGGAGAGCAGCTGTTGTGGCGCGACCTGCTCCGTGTCGAGCACCAGCAGGGCGGGCACGACCGCGTGACCGCCGTCATCGAGGAGATGACGACCACGCTCGGCGGTCTTGCCGTCACCGAGCTCGAGCCGGAGACGATGGCGCTGCTTGAGGAGCTCCTTCCGGCCGGCCAACCGGGTCCCGAAGCCGCGGAGCACAGCCGGTTCCGCGTGGTGTGACAGGAGAATCGCCGATGCGGATCACACTGACGGTCACGGACCCGCGCCTGCGCAGCGAGGCCGATGTCGTGGTTGATGCCGACCCCAGGACCCCGGTAGCAGAGCTTGCACCGGAGCTCGCCCGCTCGGTCCAGCCGGGAGCGGGTGCCGCGGGCCCGCCCGGCGGCGCCACGGTGGTGGCG
>CAZMXH010000054.1:0-13937 GCA_964570165.1 uncultured Actinomycetes bacterium | reverse complement strand
GCGTTCGAAGCCGACCCGGAGACCGACGCCGTGGTGATGATCGGCGAGATCGGAGGCGACGCCGAGGAGCGAGCCGCCGACTACATCAGGGACAACATCAGCAAGCCCGTCATCGGCTACATCGCGGGGTTCACCGCACCTGAGGGCAAGACGATGGGGCATGCCGGCGCGATCGTGTCCGGCTCGTCCGGCACCGCCGCCGCCAAGGCCGAGGCGTTGGAAGCGGCCGGCGTCAGGGTCGGCAAGACCCCGTCCGAGACCGCCGAGCTCATGCGCACCGTCATGCGCTCGCAATGATCACGTAAACCACCCGGTTGGGTCCTGTACCAGGCCAATTGGCCTGGTCCAGGACCCAACCGGGTGGTGGTGGTGGCCCGGGGCGGCACCCAGTCCGCGAGCGAGCGGTCACCCGCTACGCCACGGTGCGGCCGCCTCTCCCAGCGGCGCGGGCAAAGGCCCGTCGGAAGCGTCGACCGACATCCTTCGGCCGGTCGAAGTCGGGAGTGATCACCCGTACCACCTCGTACCCGAGGTCGCGCAGCCGATCCTCCCGCTTCTTCTCGCGCCAGACGATCTCGCCGGGGTCCTCGTCCCCAGTGATGTCGCCGGTGTACTTCTGCTTGCCGTCGAACTCCCCGATCGTCCGCTGCTCGGCGAAATAGAAGTCTGTGATGCCCACCAGGCCTGCCGGTCCGCGGGTCGATGACCGGAACCTGTAGTTCGGGCCTCGGCAATCCAGCCTCTTCGAGAAGCACCCGGCATCGCGACTCGCCGACGCTCGCCGACCTGCCATCGGCGAACTCGACCACCCGGCCAGCGTTGCGCGCGCCAGGCCAGTCGCGCACCCGGTCCAGGGAGCGCAACAGCTCTTCGCGGTCGTCTACCTGCTCGTCGCGCAGCACCGCATCGGCGATGACCACCGATGGCGCGAAGTCGTACCCCCGGGCGACGTCGATGACAGTACGCGCCGGTGCGGTGACGCTGACGCCGTCGACATCGATGACATCGCCAGGGAACAGGGTCGCCGCGTGATGGCTCACGCCGCCCTCGACGCGTGGGGAATGCAGGTCCGCCCTGGTGACATGGACCAGCGACAGGTCGAGCCCCCACGTCGGAAGGTCGAGCATCACGGCCGCGGAGGCGTGGCTGACAACAGCTGGCTCATCCAGACTGAGGACGGCGGCGTGGACAAGGGCACGGTGCCGTTGCACGGCTGACATCTCGTCCCACACCTCGGCTTGGACGTAGGCGCCACGGCGGATGGTGACCCACGTCCTGTTCCCGCGCAGCCGGTTGATCTCGTCGCTGTTGTACCCGGCGGCCAGCGCCTGGCGGCGGAGGAAGACGTTGCCCTGCGCTGCGGCGTGGGCGGCAAGCTTGGCGTTCATGCCGCCATAGGCTGCTGCGAACCGGCAACGGGGCAGAAGGCGTCATCGAAGAACTGTGGATAACCTCGGCTGCCAGACCTTGGGTGTGGATGGGCTGCGCCCGTCTCGGCGAGGGCCGGAGCTGTGGCCGACCCCTAGGCGAGTGTGTCCGTCACCAGGGCAACTGTCATGGTCAAGCACCCATTGCGGTGGTTTACGTGATCATTGGGGGACGGGTCAGATGCCGGTGGTCGAGCGGGGGTAGGCGGCCTCGGGGTCGCAGCGAACGTTGACCAGGTACGGGACGCCGGAGTTGAAGGCGCGGCGCAGCGCGGGACCTATCCCGTCGGGCCGGGACACGGTCTCCCCGGCACCGCCGAGGGCGCGCACGATCGCGTCGTACTCCGTCTCGGGGCGCAGGTCGGCCGCGACGTCGTAGCCGTACAGCATCCGCATCGGATGCTTCTCGAGCCCCCAGGTCCCGTTGTTGCCGACGATCATCACGACGGGCAGTTGGTGCCGAACCAGCGTGTCGACGTCCAGCAGGGACAGTCCGGCGGCGCCGTCGCCGTAGAGCACCACGACCTGAGCGTCCGGGCGGGCGATCCGGGCCGCGGCGGCGGCTCCCGTCCCCGCGCCCAGACAGCCGAACGGTCCGGGGTCCAGCCAGCAGCCGGGACGGCTTGGCTCCACGAACTTGCCGGCCCAGGAGACGAAGTCGCCCCCGTCGCCGATCACAACGGCGTCCCGTTCCAGCAACGGCAGCAGTTCGCCGTACACCCGCGCGGGGTGGATCGGCTCGGCCTCCGACGACAGCAGCGGCCCGTCGTTGGACACCGCCGCCGCGGCGGCATCCCGCACGGTGGCCGCCCAGGAGTCGAACGACGGGCGCCGGACCTCCTGACTCAGCGCATCCAGCAGCCCGTCGAAGACCATGGTGAGATCGCCGGCAGCCGACGCCGCGGTCTCCACGTGCGTCGCAAGCTGCTCCGGCGAGTCGGCCAGGTGCGCAACCCGTGCATCGCCGAACACGCCGAAGCCGAGCCGGAAGTCCAGCGGCGCGCCGGCCACCAGCACCAGGTCGGACTGCTTGAACGCCGTCGACCTCGCCCGGGTGGCCAGCAGCGGGTGCCCGCGCGGCAGCACCCCCCGGCCCATGCCGTTCGCGATCACCGGGATCCCCGTCTCGTCGGCGAACCGCACGGCCGCCTCGTCGGCGCCGTCCAGCCAGACATCGGAGCCGATCACCAGAACGGGACGCTCCGCGTCCACGAGCAGCGCGGCGACGCGGGTGAGGTCGTCGGGGTCCGGTTCCAGCGGCTCGCGCGGCACCGGCTCCGGCACGGTCACCTCCGCCCGGCTGTACAGCTCGTCCATCGGGACGTCGACGAACACCGGGCCCCGGTGTGACGCGTTCGCGAGCCGGAGCGCGTCGTCCACCACGCCGGCGACGTCCCCAACCTTCCGGGCGGTGACCGCCTGTTTGGTGATGGGCGCCAAGATCGGCGGGTGATCGAGCTCCTGCAGCGCTCCCGTGCCCCAGCGGTACTGCGGAGCCCTGCCCCCGATAGTCAGCAGCGGGACGCCGTTGAAATTGGCCTGAGCGATGCCGCTCACGGCGTTCGTCACCCCTGGGCCCGCGGTGACGACGGCAAGCCCTGGTCGCCGGGTCAGCTTGGCTGTGGCCTCGGCGGCGAACACCGCGGTCTGTTCGTGGCGGACATCGACCAGTCGCATCGGGGGGTCGGACTTGACGGCCGCGTCGTACAGCGGGAACACGTGGGCGCCGGACAGCGTCCACATCGTGTCGATGCCGTGGTTGCGGAAGACCGCCCGCGCGTGGTCGCCGGCGTGCCCTTCCAAGGCCTCATTGCGGCGCGAAGCATCCACACCGACGAGGCTACCCCCGCGGCGCGCGCCCACGCCCACTTGTCAGGGCATTCGGTGACATAGCCGCTGGCCAGCGTGTTGTCCGGCCTGACAACTCGCTAAGAGGGGCGGTTCGAAGGGTTCTGCCGGAACACGTCCGGTGCGCTGGTCCGCAGGGCGCGCTGCAGCGCGATGAGCAGGTCCGGCCGGCAGCTCGGCGTGGCTCCAGGCTTGCCGATGATCTCCTGTGTGGGCGTCCCGTTGACGCCGAGCAGCAGTTGCAGGTGCAGCGCTCGGGCGTAGGCCTCGCAGTTGGCCCGCACAGCGGAGGCCCGGGACCCAGGCTCCAGCGGCTCGGCCCAGGTGGTGGCCAGCCGTTCGAGCCAGGACTCCAGGATGTCCACCGTCACCAGATCACGGTGCAGCAGCGACATCGTGGCATGTGCCAGCCGGTCGCACTCGCCGTTCACCAGGCGGTATTCGGTCGGTGTCAGCAGCCGCTCGGCGATCACGTCGAGCAGAACGGTCAGCTCCTCCCGACCCAGGTACCGCGAGGCAGACAGGGCACCGAGCAGGTCCGCGCCGTGCGCCGGTGCCCGGATCCAGCCGATCTCGGGTACCCAGCCGCGCAGGTCACGCTCGGCCAGCAGCCACGCCACGGACCGGTCCGCCCAGGTCAGAATCGTGGTCGGAGGCGCCGCCTGCACGATGTTGTCGCGGCGCACCACCCGGGCCAGCACCATCGCGGACAGCGAGCGGCGCAGCACCGACGGCGAGCCATCCTCGCCGAGGCCGTCCTTCAGCCCGTGCAGCAAGCCGTCTCCGAGCCCTCCGAGCAGATCGTCGTAGACGCCGTCGCCGGTCCACGTGGTCAGGATCGAGCACGCGATGTCGTCTCGTACGCTCGGATCGGGATCCCCGAGCATGGTGACGAGTTCCGTCGTCAGATCGTTCAGTGCCACGCCGTGTGGAACGCGATACCCGTCAGCTACGACCCGCTCCCAGTACGACTTGCGCACCGCAGCATCTTCGCATGAGCCGAGATCGTGATGACACCCCCGGGGGGCGCGTTGTCTAGGCTCGACTACGTGCCGTCGCTCAACGATGTCGTCCGCTCCCATACCGACCTCTCAGAGGTCGAACTGGAGTGGCTGCACGCCCTCGTCGCCGACTGGCAGTTGCTCGCCGACCTGTCGTTTGCCGACCTCGTGCTGTGGGTCGCCGACCGAAGCGCGGACGTCTTCTGGGTGGCGGCTCAGATGCGCCCTACGACCGGCCCGACGGCCTACGTCGAGGACCTCGTGGGCACGCAGCTCAAGCGCGGACGGCGACCGCTCGTCGACGCCGCGTACGACGAGGGCCACATCCGGCGCGACGGCGATCCGGAGTGGTGGGACGACGTGCCGGTGCGCGTGGAGACCATTCCCGTCCGGCGCGGTGACCGGATACTCGGCGTGATCTCGCGGAACACGAACCTGGTGGCGGCCCGGACGCCGAGCAGGCTCGAGCTCGCGTACCTCGAATGTGCCTCGCAGCTGTCCCGGCTGATCGCGGAGGGCCGCTTTCCTCAGCCGGGCACCGACATGGGCAGGCGCGGCGCGCCCCGTGTCGGCGACGGGCTGATCCGCCTCGATGCGTCCGGCGTGGCGACGTTCGCCAGCCCGAACGCGATGTCGGGCTTCCGGAGGCTCGGGCTCACCGCGGACCTGGTCGGCCGGCACCTCGGGTCGGTCGTGGCCGAGCTCGCACCGAGCGTGGATCCCGTGGACGAGTCGCTGGAGGTCGTGGTCGGCGGACGGGCACACCGGCGAACCGAGATCGAGGCGAACGGCACCTACCTCGCGCTGCGGGCGATCCCGCTGGCGCCCGGCGGCGAGCACGCCGGAGCCATCGTCCTCTGCCGGGACGTGACGGAAGTGCGCCGGCGCGAGCGGGAACTGGTGACCAAGGACGCCACCATCAGAGAGATTCACCACCGCGTCAAGAACAACCTGCAGACCGTGGCCGCCCTGCTGCGGTTGCAGGCGCGCAGGCTGGAGGGCGCGGGCGGCCGGGCGGCGCTCGAGGAGGCCGGTCGCCGCGTCGGCACCATCGCGATCGTGCACGAGACGCTGGCGCAGGCAGTCGATGACACCATGGACTTCGACACCGCCGCCGACCGGCTGCTCAACATGGTGGCCGAGGTGTCGACGGCAGAGCCGGAGGTGAGCGTGCGCCGGCTCGGGTCGTTCGGCGAGCTGAGCGCCCGGATAGCCACGCCGCTGGCGATGGCGCTCACCGAGCTGCTGCAGAACGCCGTCGAGCACGGGCTCGGCAGTCGCAGCGGAAGGGTCGACCTGTCGGTCGACCGGCTGGTCGGCCGGCTCCGAGTGGTGATCGAGGATGACGGGCGCGGCCTGCCGGAAGGGTTCGATCCCGACTCGTCCAGCAGGCTCGGGCTGCAGATCGTCCGGACGCTCGTTGTCGGCGAGCTCGGCGGGACGTTGGAGATCACGCCACGGCCTGAGGGGGGGACGCGAGCGGTTCTGGACGTGCCGGCCCAGTAAGCCTCTCAGTAGGCGCGGGCGCGGGCGCGCTGGCGGGCGCGGCGGCGCTTCAGCGCCCGCCGCTCGTCCTCGGACAGGCCACCCCATACGCCGGCATCCTGCCCGGTCTCCAAGGCGAACTGCAGGCACTGCTCGCGGACGTCGCAGCGGCGGCAGACCGTCTTGGCCTCCTCGATCTGCAGCAACGCCGGCCCGGTGGTGCCGATCGGAAAGAACAGCTCCGGGTCCTCTTCACGGCAGGCGGCACGGTGGCGCCAGTCCATCTGGATCTCACAGCTCCTTGTACAAGTTCCGGCGCGCCGGACGGGGTCGGGGCCGTCCCACGCACGCGCTTTTCGTCACGTGAATTCGTTCACGAGTCGGCACACACCCTCACCCTATAGTCTCGCCCGGGGTGCTGTTGCAGACTCAACCTTGGGCACGGTGGGACCCGTAACCCTGCGGCAATACCAAGAGTGGCAAAGCCGTGACCCGCAGACAAGGGAGTTGTGGCGCACGTCTCATTCGACTATGTGTCATGCGCCCGGACAAAACGGGCAGACCCCATCATACCCACAGATCAGTACACCGCTGTCAGGGCGGCGGGGATCGACCGCAGCGTGAAACGGGTGCCTTCTCCGAGGTAGTCGCCGTCCACCTGGACGGGAACCGCTCGCGTCGCTGACAGCGTCAGTTCCGGCTGGTCGTGCAGCCGTAGGGCATGCGGACCGCGGCCGGCCCGCTCGGGTGCGAAGGCCATCCGAGCGACGTGCAACAGCGCGCTCGGCAGCCCCAGCCGGGTGAGTGCGAACAGGTCCAGCCCGCGGTCGAAGCTGGCGCTGGGCGTCGGGCGTAACGGGCGTCCGCCGAAGTACGTCCACGGCGAGGTGTTCGTGACGATGGCCAGGACGATGCCCTCGACCGGGTCATGGCCACGCCGGTACAGGGTCAGCCGGCCGTGCCTGCGGTCCTCCTGGGCAAGGAAGCTGCGCAGCGCGGTCATGGCATACAGCGGCACCGTCGCCCGCTTGCCGTGGGCCCGCCGCTGCTCGACCATGCGCACGACGTCGGCGTCGAATCCGATCCCGGCGCAGAAGGTGAAGTACCGTTCGCATCCATCGCTGGTCAGGTGGCCGAGACCGAGCGGGCGGCGGCGGCCGGTTCGGACGGCGTCCAGCAGCGACCCCGTCGCCTCGACGGGATCACGCGGAATGCCGAGGTTGCGCGCCAGCACGTTGGTGCTGCCACCCGGAACCACTGCCAGGCTCGGCGGCGACGTGCTGTCTGCTGGCTCCGGCGCGCCGGCCCGCCCGGCGTCCCCGCGGTCCTCGGACGCCGTGCCCAGCAGCCCGTTGACCACCTCGTTGACCGTTCCATCGCCACCGAGCACGATGACGAGATCGAGCTTGTCGGCGCTCGCCTTGCGAGCCAGTTCGACCGCGTGCCCACGATGGTCGGTCTCGGCCACGTCGATGTCGAGGTCGTGGCGCAGTGCCGAGAGCATGACGTCGAGCGCCCGCGGTGAGGTCGTCGTTGCCTGGTGGTTGACTACGACGAGCGCTCGCATGTCGGCCAGCGTATCCGTGCTGCTCTACCCTGAGTCCGTGCCCTCGGAAACGGCCCGCGCGCCCTGGCCCGTGCTGGTGGCGGTCGGCATCGTGGCGCTGCAGGCGGTAGCACTGGTGGGGTTCAGCGCATGGCTGGTCCTGCAGCGGTTGGCGAACACGCCCAGCAACGAGCGTGTCTTCGAGGGATCCGCGGTCTTCCTGCTCGTCTCGGCCGTGCTGGTCGGCCTGGTGGCGGGCGGGTTGCGGTCGCGCCGCGGGTGGGCGTACGGATCCGCGATAGTGATCCAGCTCATCGCGCTCGGCGTGACGTACGAGATGGCGCAGGCCAAGCTCTGGCTCGGGGCCGCGGTGTCAGGGTTGGCCGCGGCCGGCGTCCTGGGCAGCTTGCTGCGGCGTTCGTCGCGTGCCGCGTTCGGACGCGACGATCGGTGAGGTCACTCTCCGACCAAGCCCTCGCGGAGCCGTGCGAGCGTGCGCGCGAGCAGCCGGGACACGTGCATCTGGGAGATCCCGACCTCGGCGGCGATCTGCGACTGGGTCATCCCGGCGAAGAACCGGAGCAGCAAGATGCGCCGCTCCCTGTCGGTCAGTCCAGCGAGCAGCGGCCGTAAGGCCTCCCTGTTCTCGACGCTGAGCAGCGCCTCGTCCTCCTGGCCCATGCTGTCGACGGGTGACCGGTCATCTTCGGCGTTCTCCGGTGCGTCGAGCGAGAGCGTGTTGTACGCCGTCGCCGACTCCAGCCCTTCTAGGACGTCGTCCTCCGTGGCGCCGAGATGGTCGGCCAACTCGCTCACGGTCGGCGAGCGTCCGAGTTCCTGGGTGAGGTCGGCCGACGCGTTGCCGATAGCGATCCGCAACTCCTGCAGCCGCCGGGGCACGCGAACGGCCCAGCTCTTGTCGCGGAACCAGCGCTTGATCTCGCCGACGATCGTCGGCGTGGCGAAGGTGGAGAACTCCACGCCGCGTTCAGGATCGTAGCGGTCGATGGCCTTGATCAGGCCGATGGTCGCGACCTGAACTAGGTCGTCGTACGGCTCACCGCGGTTCTTGAAGCGCCGGGCGAGGTGCTCGACGAGCGGCAGGTGCAGCCGAACCAGGGTGTCACGAACCTGGCGGCGGCCCGGGTCGTCGGCGGGCAGTGCGGCGAGGCGGTCCAGCAACTCCCTGCTCTCGTCGCGATCGACCCCGCCACCTTCAGAGGTCACTCGAGGGCCACCACTCGGCTCTTGCGAAGTGTGACGCTGACCGTGTCGCCTGTCGTCGTGGCATCGACGTCGCCGGCGAGAGCCGTGAGCACGGTCCAGGCGAACGTGCCCGGCTGTGGCGGTGTGCCGTGGTCCGACGGCACGGAGACCGTCACCTGCAGTAGGTCAGCGTCGATGTCGAAGCGGCAGGCTAGCTGGGCACCCTCGGACGCAACGGCCAGCAGCAGGGAGCTGGCCTCGTCGACCGCGATCCTCAGGTCCTCGATGTCGTCGAGCGTGAAGTTCATCCGCGCCGCGATCCCGGCGGTTGCGGTGCGCAGGATGGCAAGGTAGGCGCTTTCCGCCGGAACACGGAGTTCGACGTGGTCGCTCTGCCCGGCATGGGCGTCGGTCAAGCCGATCCTCCTTCTGCTGATCTTGGAGGGGTGGTCCGCCACCCTGCTGGGGCGGCCACTCCTCCAAGATCGGCGTGCTAGCTGCCGTGCCGGTCAGGCTGCCTGCTTGGTCTCCCAGAAGATGTCGGCGATCTCGTCGATCTTCGACAGCAACTGGTCTGCCACGGCGGTGTCCACGGAACCCTTCGAGCCGCCCGCGCCGGCCAACTTGGTCGCCTCGTTGAACAGCTGGTGGAGGTGGGGGTATTTCTCAAAGTGCGGCGGCTTGAAGTAGTCGGTCCACAGCACCCAGAGGTGGTGCTTCACCAACTCGGCCCGCTGCTCCTTGATCAGCAGTGCGCGGGTGCGGAAGTCCGGATCGTCGTTGCCTTCGAGCTTCTCGCAGATCGCCTTCACTGACTGGGCCTCGATCCTGGCCTGCGCGGGATCGTAGACGCCACAGGGCAGGTCGCAGTGAGCGTTGACCTCGATAGTGCGTGCGAACAGACGCGAGAGCATGCTTCTGTCCCTCCGTGTAGGTCGACTGGCGTACGCACGTGACACTACTCCCGAGCACACCGAGAGCTAGGAAGAGGGGAACCCGTGGCCCGCTACGGCTTCGCCGTCGTACAGGGAAGATCGATGGCGCCGACGCTGGGCGTCGGTGACCGTCTGCTCCTCCGCTACGGCCGAACGCCTCGCCCCGGGCAACTCGTCGTGGTGTGGCTTCCCGAGCGGCACGTGCTGTCCGTAAAACGGGCAACCCATCGGGTTCCAGAGGGCTGGTGGGTCGAGCGGGACAATCCGTACGAGGGTGTCGACTCGTGGCTCGTCGGCGCCGTTCGCGAGCACGATGTCGTCGCAGTGGTGCTGGCGCGGGTGTGGCCGCGGCCCAGGTGGCTGGCACGGGGTCGTACGGACCAGTTGCGCTAAAAACGAGTGAGGCATCGCACAGCATGTCAGAATCGATCGACGGGTATACCTGACCCGATGTGATCTGTGCGGGCGACCACCGTTGCCCCGACCCTGCACGCTGCGACCGACGGCTGATCAGGAATGGGTGCCGAACTTACTGTTTACGACACTTCCGCATCGTCCGAGCTCGACCCTGCCCTGGCCCTACACCGGGGAGGGAAGCTCGAGATGCGCTCCACCGTGCCATTACGTGGCCCGTCCGACCTGTCCCTCGTGTACACCCCCGGGGTCGCGCGGGCATGCTCCGCGATCGCCGAGGACCCCAAGCTCGTCCACGAGCTGACGTGGAAGGCGAACACGGTTGCCGTGGTCACCGACGGCAGCGCCGTGCTGGGGCTGGGTAACATTGGCCCCGAGGCCGCACTCCCGGTCATGGAGGGCAAGGGTCTGCTGCTCAAGGAGCTCGCCGGCGTTGACGCCGTGCCGATCTGCTTGAACTGCCCAGATCTCTCCGACCTGGTCGACACCGTCCTCCGGCTGACTCCCACATTCGGGGCCGTCAGCCTGGCGGAGATCGCGTATCCCCGCTGCTACGAGGCACTGCAGCGGCTGCGGCACGAGCTTGAGATCCCCATATTCCAGGACGACGAGCACGGCGCAGCCATCGTGGTCGCCGCGGCGCTGCTGAATGCGGTGCGCGTGACCGGCCGGACGATCTCGGAGACGACGGTCGTGGTCGGGGGCTGCGGCGCAGTCGGCGTGGCCGTGACCCGGATGCTGCTGGCGTTGGGCGTCGCCGACGTCATCATGTGCGATCGGCACGGTGCCCTCCACGTGGACCGAGACGACCTGACGCTGTTCGAGTTCGAGCTGGCCGTCTCGACCAACCTCATCGGCAAGCGCGGTGACGTCATGGACGTGCTGCGGGGTGCTGACGCCTTCGTCGGCGCACCGGGAGCGAGGGTCTCCCCGGAGGCGCTTGCCGGCATGGCGGACGACGCGATCGTCTTCACCTTGGCCACTCCGGGCCCCGAGATCGACCCCGAGGTGCTCTGGGAGAACGCTGCGGTGGTGGCCACCGGTCGCGGCGACCGTGCGAACCAGATCTCGGGCCTGCTCGCCTTGCCTGGCATGGTGCGCGGAGCACTGGACGTCCGGGCCACGGTGGTGACCGACGACATGAAGCTTGCGGCCGCCCAAGCCCTGGCCGATCTGGTCGGCGACGACCTGGCCCCGGAGTACGTCATTCCGGGCGCGTTCGACCGCCGCGTTGCACCAGGTGTGGCGGGGGCGGTCGCGCATCGCGCACGGGCGGACGGCGTGGCTCAGCGCTGACGCTCCCCTGTAGGGTCTGGCCATGCTCGCCGCCTACGCCGAGAGTCTGGACGCCGACGATCCGGTCGCCGCACTGGCGGTCGGCGAGCGGCCGGAACCGGAGGTTCCCGCAGGGTGGGCGACGGTCTCCGTTCGCGCCACCGCGCTGAACCATCACGACCTGTGGTCGCTGCGGGGTGTCGGCTTGCGCCCCGAGCAGCTTCCGATGATCCTCGGCTGTGATGCGGCAGGAGTGGACGACGACGGCAACCCGGTCGTGGTCCACGCGGTGATATCCGATCCGGACTGGCGAGGCGACGAGACGCTCGATCCGCAGCGGTCGTTGCTCTCCGAGCGGTACCAGGGGACGTTCGCGGAGAAGGTCGCCGTCCCGCGCCGTAACCTGGTCCCCAAGCCGCCGGCGCTGTCCTTCGAGGAGGCCGCGTGCCTGCCCACCGCCTGGCTGACGGCCTACCGGATGCTGTTCACCCAGGCCCAGGTGACGCCCGGGTCGACGGTCCTGGTTCAGGGTGCCGGCGGCGGCGTGGCCACGGCCCTTGTCACCCTGGCCGCCGCGGCCGGCGTGCGCGTGTGGGTGACCTCCCGTAGCCCGGACCGGGCTAGCAGGGCCTTGGAACTCGGCGCGGAGCAGGTCTTCGAGACCGGAGCGCGGCTGCCCGAACGGGTTGACGCCGTGCTGGAGACCGTTGGCGCGCCCACCTGGAGCCATTCCCTGCGGGCGCTGCGCCCCGGCGGCACGCTCGTGGTCGCCGGCGCCACCGCGGGCTCCGCCGCGGAGACCGAGCTTCGAAGGGTCTTCTTTCTGCAGCTTCGGGTGCTCGGCTCGACCATGGGAACGCGTGACGAGCTTATCCGGCTGCTCGCGTTCTGCGAACGCACCGGCGTGCGACCGCTGATCGACCGGGAGCTTCCGCTCGCCGATGCCCGGGAGGCGGTGGCGACCTTGGAACGCGGCGACGTGTTTGGCAAGCTCGTGCTGACCGTGTAAGGGGGGCAGCGATGCTGACGGCACAGCAGGTTCAGAACGTGACATTCAGCACCGTCCGGCTGGGGCTCGGCTACGACATGGTCGAGGTTGACGATCTGCTCGACCGGCTCGGTGAGACCCTGCGCAACTACGAGCAGGGCGGGCAGGGGCGCGACGTGACAGCGGACGAGCTGTCGGCCGCCACGTTCCGGGAGACCAAGCTCCGGGAGGGGTACAAGCCGGCCGAGATCGACGCGTTCCTTCAGGAGGCGATCGAGACGCTGCGGGCCTACGAGGCCGCCGTCGCGGGGCAGGGCACGCCGGCTGCCGCGGCGCCCGTTGACCAGGGTCCGGCGCACGCGCCGCCCGTCCCCCCGGCGGCACCGGCCGGTCCCGTCGCGCCGGGCGAGCAGCCGCAGTCCGTGCCGATCACACAGGAGGCGCCGCTGGCGGACGCCGAGACCATCCGGCCGATGCGCCGCCCGAGCGGGTATGCCTCGGCCACCGAGGAGGGTCTCGGCGTCAACGAGGTCGTGCACCGCTTGCAGAGCCTTCAGGCCACCCAAGACGGTGGCCTCGCGAACGCTCCACTGCAGGTCAGGACCCCGGATGGGCGGACCTTCACGATCGCTGCGGTGAAATCCTCGCCGGGCGGCTTAGTGATCACCTTGGCGAACTGATCCTCGCCCTCACTCGAGAATCGGCCGGCCGCTAGGCCGAACCGTCAGCGCTGATCCATTGCTGCCAGCCGCCACCGAGAATCGTGCGTGCCAGCATGCCGTAGCCGGCGGGGTTCGGATGCAGTCCATCGGCAGCGCGCGCCTTGTGCCAGGTGGCCCGATTGACCAGCGGCGCGAACGTCTGGACGTACGGCACCCCGCGGCGGTCGCAGGTCCGTGCGTACTCGGCGTCGAGTTCGGCGAGCCGTGCCGTGGTTGCGGCGTCCCCCAGTGGCGGCGGACCGACGACGAGCACCGGCGCACTCACCGATGCCAGGCCGAAGTCCAGTGCGATGGCCGACTGCCGCGGCTCGATCTCCTGCAGGGCATCGGCAAAGCCCGTCGCGAGGACCAGCCGTGCCTCCTCGCCTCGGGCGAACCGGCCGGCGGACTCCACCGGCACGCGGACCACGACCTCCTCGGTCGGCTCGTCCCTGACGCCGAGCGCGTAGACGGTGAGGTCGACGCCGGTCGTACGCTCGGCCACCCTCCCGACCCATCCGGCGCCCTTGGGATCGCCGATACCGGCGACCAGCGAGTCGCCGAACACGCAGAGCCGGACGTCGCGCACGACCGTCAGGCTAGTGCCACCGTGCGCCGATCACGCAAGCGCCGGTTGGCATCGGCGCGAGCGCCGGTCAGCTGAACGCCCGCTCGATGAGCTCGCGCTGCTCCGCGATGTGCTGCGACATCGAGCCCACGGCGGGAGAGGCGCTGGCCGGCCGAGTGACCGGTGTGATTCTCATGCCCTCGAGCCGCGGCGCGAGGTGCAGCGCCATGAATGGCCACGCGCCCATGTTCTGCGGCTCGTCCTGCACCCACCGGACTTCGCGCAGCCCTGGACAGCGGTTCAGCTCGGCGGCGATCTCGCTGGCGGGCAGCGGGTACAGCTGTTCCACCGGCACGATCGCGGTGCGGTCGTCGGAGCGCCTGGCCCGCTCCGCGCGCAGCTCCCAGGCGATCTTCCCGCTGCACAGCAGCACCCGCTCAACCGAACCCGCCGGGACGTCGTGGTCCGGGAGCACCGGGCGGAACGCGGTGTCGCCGGTGAGCTCGCTCGGATCGGACACCGCCTTCTTGTGCCGCAGCATCG
>CAZMXH010000053.1:0-13995 GCA_964570165.1 uncultured Actinomycetes bacterium | reverse complement strand
GGTGCCGGACGTCGTGCTGATGGACATCCGGATGCCGGTGCTCGACGGCCTGTCCGCTCTCGGACAGATCACCGCGGACCCTCGCCTGGCGGACGTCCGCGTGATCGTGCTGACGACCTTCGAGCTCGACGAGTACGTGTTCGAGGCGCTGCGGTCCGGTGCGAGCGGGTTCGTGCTCAAGGATGCGGACCCGGAGGAGTTGCTGCGGGCGGTGCGCGTCGTGGCCGAGGGAGGATCGCTGCTGTCGCCGTCGGTGACACGCCGCGTGATCGATCGATTCGCCAAGTCCGCGCCCGGCTCGGGCGCGCCGCATCCCGAGGTCGATCAGCTGACCGAACGCGAGCGGGACATCGTGTCGTGGGTGGCGACCGGCAGGTCGAACGACGAGATCGCCGCCGAACTCGTGGTCAGCCCGGCGACCGTGCGCACCCATGTCAGCCGGGCGATGGTGAAGCTCGGGGCTCGGGACCGCGCGCAACTCGTGGTTTTCGCCGTCCAGTCCGGCCTCACCCGCTGACCATCTGCGACTTGTCAGGCCGGACAGGGCGCTGACCTGCGACGTCGGACGCGGCAACCCTGACAGCTCGGCGGGATCTGGCCTAGCCGGCCGGTCACTCGCCGATGCGGCGGATCAAACCCTCCTGCGCGACCGTCGCGATGAGCCGGCCCGCTGCGGTGAAGACCCGCCCGATGGCCAGCCCGCGCGCCCCGTACGCCGACGGCGCCATCTGGTCGTACAGCAGCCACTCGTCGGCCCGGAACTGCCGGTGGAACCACATGGAGTGGTCGAGGGACGCGCTTTGCATGCCCGGCGCGCCGAGGTAGGTGTCATGCGGGACCAACGCGGCTCCGAGCAGAGTGAGGTCGCTGGCGTACGCCAAGACGCACGCGTGCAACGTGGGGTCGTCCGGCAGCCGCCCCGCCGCGCGCATCCACAGCCGGGCCCGCGCCGGGTGTTCGGCCGAGCTCAGCTCGGGTGCCGTGGTGGAGTCGCCGACGAAGCGGAAGTCCATCGCAGCCCACTCTCGATGCCACAGCCCGCGGGATGCGCCGGAGGTTTTCTCAAACAGTTCCGCGAGGTCCTGGCACTGATCCGGCGGCGGCGCCTCGGGCATCGCGTCCTGGTGGTCGTAGCCTTCCTCGGCGACGTGGAACGAGGCCGTCACATTGAAGATCACCCGGCCATGCTGGCGCGCGGCGACCCGGCGGGTCGTGAACGAGCGGCCGTCCCGGAGGTGGCCGACGTCGTAGACGATCGGCACCGTTGGATCCCCGGGGAGGAGGAAATACGCGTGCAGCGAGTGGACGGCGCGCTCTTGCGGCACGGTACGCGTCGCCGCCGCCAGCGCCTGGCCGGCGACCTGACCGCCGAAGACGCGCTGCAACGAGGTCTCAGGTTGCCTGCCGCGGAACAGGTCGGCGTCGATCCGCTCAAGATCCAGCAGGTCGACGAGGTCGTCGAGGGACTGAGGCACGGCAGGCATGATCCCACGCCCATCCTCGAGCTGTCAGGCCGGACAACTCGCTGACGTGCGCGAAACCGGTCAGTTGCCCTGACAGGTCGGGGATGGCCAGGCGACATCCACGATCAGCGCCGCGTGGTCGGAAACGGGCAGCCGCCGCGCGGTCACGGCACACACGTCACCGCGTCCGGCGCCGTCGGCGAGGATGTGATCCCACTGCACGCGCGGGCGCCACGACGGGTAGGTCGGCACCCGGGCCAGTTGCTCCCAGCGGGTGATCCCTCCGGGCAGTGTTCCGGGGATGTTCAGGTCACCGAGTAGGAACCGCGGCGCGGGCATGGTGGCCAGCCAGCGGACGATCGCGCGCAGTTGCCGCACGTTCCAGCCCGGGACGAAGGACAGGTGGGCGGCGACCACCGTGAACGGCCCGTCTGGGCCGACGAGCACGCCTGCCAGCGCGACACGCTGGTGGTCGGGCACGACGGTGAGGCCCGGGCGACGTGCAACGTGCAGCGGCATCGGGATCGGTGCCGGCGGGAAACGCCGCGCGTACCAGCGCAGCGCCCGCAGCCGGGACACCAGCGCAATGCCGTACGCCGGGCCCGCCGGGTCGGACAGCGGGTCGGCCGGCGACGGGCGGCGTCCCGGAATGCCCTCTACCGCGGGAGCGAACCGCCACCACGGGGCAGCAAGCTCGTCGGCGACCACGGCCGCCTGGTCAATCTTGTGGCTGCGCGGTTGCCGGCGGTCGACCTCCTGCAATGCGAGCACGTCGGTGTCGAGGCCGGCCGCGGCTGCGCGGAGGTCACCCTCCCGGACCGCTCCGGTCGTGACCGACAGCCCATGCAGGACGTTGAACGTTCCGAACCGCAGTTGTGGCACGTTCGCAGGCTATCTGGGCGGCGGTAGGACGACGGCCGGGATGGGTTATCAAACTGAAGTACTCACTTGACTATCAAGCCGCGATGCCGCAATACTGAAGCACGTGCTTAACCAAGCTCCGGACCTCGACCGGGCGTTTCACGCGCTCGCCGACCGGAACCGGCGGATGATGGTGGAGCGGCTGAGCCTTGGGCCGGTATCGGTCACGGAACTGGCCCAGCCGTTCGACATGTCGTTGTCGGCTGTCTTGCAGCACCTACGGGTGCTGGAGGCTAGCGGGCTGGTACGCACCGAGAAGGTGGGGCGGGTGCGAACCTGCCATATCGAGGGGCCTGCCCTGCGGATGGTTGAGCAGTGGATAGCCGAACGGCGGTCCACATGGGAGCGCCGCCTCGACCGGCTCGGCGAGGTGCTCGCCGAGCTTCCCGACGAACCTGACCGACAGGAGAGACCACTATGACCGAGCGATCCGTCACGCACTCCACCTTCGTCATCGAGCGGCAGTACGACGCGTCGCCGGCGCGGGTGTTCAACGCCTTCGCAGATCCCGAGATCAAGGCCCGCTGGTTCGGCGGCCCCGGCGACTGGGCCGGCCCGGACACGATCTTCGACTTCCAGATCGGCGGGCGCGAGTACCACTCCAGCGAGTTCGAGGGAAGGGTGCACACCTTTGAGGGGCGCTTCTCGGACATCGTCCCCGACCAGCGCATCGTGTTCACGTACGACATGTACGTCGACGGCACCCGGATCTCTGTTTCGCTCGTCAGCGTGGAGTTCAAGCCGCTCGGGATGGGCACGCAGCTGGTCCTCACCGAGCACGGTGCCTTCCTGGACGGCCACGACACGGTGAAGGCCCGGCAGTACGGCACAGCTGAGCTGCTCGACGCCCTCGGCGCCGAGCTTGCGCGCCAAGCGGCCACCGCGAGCAGCTAGCAGTTGCGTGGAATCAGGCGGTGTGCACTGTCCGGCGGGGCAAGCAGCCTGAGCTCGAACGCCGGAAAGTCAACGCAAACCGACAGATAGGTAAGGACGACAAGCCATGAGAAACCTGATCCTCTGGGACATGATCAGCCTCGACGGCCACTTCTCGGGGCCGGACGGCGGGCTCGACTGGTTCGCCGTCGACGAGGACCTTGAGAAGTACATTCAGGACGTGAACAGCTCGGTCGGAACCGTGCTGTTCGGCAGGGCGACCTACGAGGGGATGCGGGACTTCTGGTCCTCGCAGGAGGGCGAAATCGCCGAGTTCATGACCGCCGTCCCCAAGGTGGTGTTCTCCACGACGCTGGCCAGCGCCGACTGGGACAACAGCACGCTGGTCCGGGACAACGTCCCGGAGGAGATAGCGAGGCTAAAGCGGCAGCCCGGCAAGGACATCTTCGTGTTCGGCAGCGCCGATCTTTCCGCCACGCTGATCGAGCACGGCTTGGTGGACGAGTACCGGATCGGGATCAACCCGATCCTGCTCGGCAGCGGTGTGCCGTTCTTCAAGGGCCGCACCGAGAGGCTGCCGCTGACGCTGGTGGACCTCAGGCAGTTTGGTTCCGGCGTGGTGATTCTGCACTACCGCCCAGCGGGGAATGCGTAACGTACTGACGCCTCCATCCGCCCAACGTGATGGTCAAAGTCCGAGCGCAATGGATCAAATCTGCGTGTGATCATCGGAACGAGCTTGATCACGCATTTTGATCATTGTGTTCGACTTTGACCATCACGTTCGGAGGTCTCGTTAAAGGTCAGCGCCTTCCGGCCCTACGCGGTGACCGTCGTCAGCGCGAGCTCGGCCATCGCGGCGAAGCTCCGCTCGCGCTCGTCGGCGGACAACTGCTCGCCGGTCACCAGGCTGTCGCTGACCGTGCATATCGCGAGTGCTCGGGCGCCGTGCTTGGCGGCCAGGGTGTAGAGCGCGGACGTCTCCATCTCGACCGCGAGCACCCCGTACTCGGCGAGCCGCCTCGTCAGCTCCGGCCGGTCGCTGTAGAACGAGTCGCCGGACATGATCGGGCCGACGTGGACGGGAACCCTCGCGGCCTCAGCGGCGTCGACGGTCCGGCGCAGCAGGCCGAAGTCCGCCGCGGGAGCGTAGTCGATGCCTTCGAACCGCAGTCGGTTCATCGCCGAGTCCGAGCACGCGGTCATGGCGACGACCACGTCGCGCAGCTGGACGCCCGCGACCAGCGAGCCGCACGACCCGACCCGCACAAGCGTCCTGGCGCCGTAGTCGTTCAGCAGTACGTGGACGTAGATGGCCAGCGACGGCTGACCCATCCCGGTGCCCTGGACCGACACCGGGCGGCCGTTGTAGCTGCCGGTGAACCCAAGCATGTTGCGCACCCGCGAGTAGCAGGTGGCGTCGTCGAGGTAGGTCTTGGCGATCCACTCCGCCCGCAGCGGGTCGCCGGGCAGCAGGACTGTCTCAGCGATGTCGCCGGGCGCGGCGCCGATGTGTGTGCTCACGGCACGACCGTAGTGGCTAGGGTCGGGAGCCGTGGACGCACCGCCGCGAACTTACGCGCTACGTCGCCCGCCGGCGTTCGTCCGGCCGCTCGTCGACCGGGCGACCGAGCGCCGGCGGGACGAGGCGTGGCTGGCCGCGGCCTGGCGCGACAGCGGGACCCGCGTGCTCGTCGTCGCCGATGGCCGGGCGCCCGTGCGCGCCGGCAGCTTGGTGCTCGTGCCGCCGGACGAGGCCCCTGAAGGCGATGTCTTCCTGCTCGGCGTGGACGGCGACGGGGTGGCGTACTTCGCCGTCCATGTGGACGGGCAGCACCCGGACCCGGACGCGGCGACGCTGCGGGAGGCGGGGCCACGGCTCAGCGACGTGGACGGCGCCCTGATGGCGCATGCGGTCGCGCTGGCCAACTGGCACGCGGCGCACCGGCCCTGCTCGCGATGCGGTGCACCGACGGAGGTGCAGGAGGCGGGGCATGTCCGGAAATGCCCCGTCGACGGGTCGGAGCACTATCCGCGGACGGATCCGGTCGTGATCGTGCTGGTCGTCGACGAGAACGACCGGTGCCTGCTCGGCCGGCAGCCGACCTGGCCGCCGGGGCGGTTCTCGACGCTGGCCGGGTTCGTAGAACCAGGGGAGACGCCGGAGCAGGCCGTCGTCCGCGAGGTCCACGAGGAGACCCGGATCGCGGTGCAGTCCTGCACCTACGCCGGTAGCCAGCCGTGGCCGTTCCCCTCCAGCCTGATGCTGGGCTACTACGCCCAGGCGCCCGGCGTCCCCCCGCGGCCGGACGGCGATGAGATCAGCGACGCGCGGTGGTTCACGCGAGCGGAGTTGGCCGACGCGCTGCGCAGCGGTGAGGTCCGGCTGCCGCCCTCGGTGGCCATCTCGCACCGTCTCATCGAAGGCTGGTACGGCACCGACCTCTAGGCAGCCGCGCACCTGGCGGGCTGTGATCACGTGAAGCAGGTCGCCGGCGGACCCAGCTTGACGCGATCAAGCCCACGCACATGCCGAGCGTCGGGGGCAGCTGACAGGATTGCTGCCATGGGTGCCCCGGACGTCCTTGCCGCGCTCGATCCCGAGCAACGCGCGGCGGCGAGCGCGCTCACCGGTCCCGTCTGTGTCATTGCTGGTGCCGGCACCGGCAAGACTCGTGCCATCACGCACCGGATCGCCCATGGCGTGCTTGTCGGGGCCTACGAGCCGCGAAGGGTGCTCGCCGTGACGTTCACCACGCGCGCGGCGGGGGAGATGCGCGCCCGGCTGCAGACTCTAGGCGTCGACGGTGTGCAGGCCCGGACGTTCCACTCGGCCGCGCTACGTCAGGCGCGCTACTTCTGGCCGCAGGTGACGGGGTCGCAGTTGCCCCGCATCGCGGAGAGCAAGCTGCCGCTGCTGGGTGCGGCGGCCAGTCGTTGCCGGGTCGACACCGAGCGGACGATGCTTCGCGACCTCGCGTCCGAGATCGAGTGGGCCAAGGTCACGAACGTGTCGCCGGAGGACTATCCCTCCTCCGAGGCCGCAGCGGGCCGGGAGCTTCCCGGCGCCGACCCCGCGACGGTCGGGCGGTTGTACGCGGCGTACGAGGAGATCAAGTCCGAGCGTTCCGTGATCGACATGGAGGACATCCTGCTGGCCGCCGTGGGCCTGCTCAGCACCCCTCCCGGCCTAGCCGACAAGGTGCGGGCGCAGTCCCACCAATTCGTCGTCGCCGAGTACCAGGACGTCTCCCCGCTGCAGCAGAGCCTGCTCGACCTGTGGCTCGGCGGGCGCGACGATGTGTGCGTCGTCGGCGATCCAGCGCAGACGATCTACTCGTTCGCCGGCGCCCGGTCGGACTACCTCGTGCAGTTCCCGCACCGTTACCCGCACGCGCAGGTGGTGCGCCTGGTGCGCGACTACCGCTCGACCCCGCAGGTGGTCAGGGTGGCAAACGCCGTGCTGCGCCGCGGCGGCGAGCCGGCGACACGGACCGCCGTGACGCTCGAGGCGCAGCGGCCGGACGGCCCCAGCGCCGAGTTCGTCGAGCATCGCGACGAGATCGAAGAGGCGAGATGGGTTGCCGGCGAGATCCAAAAGCTCGTCGCCCAGGGTACGACACCTCGGGAGATAGCCGTCCTGTTCCGGGTCAACGCCCAGTCCGAGGCTTACGAGCAGGCGCTGAGCTCGGCCGGAGTGCCGTACATCGTTCGGGGAGCGGAGCGCTTCTTCGAACGCTCCGAGGTGAAACAGGCCATGATGCTGCTGCGGGCGGCGGCCCGCGGGGGCGAGACATCGGCCCCGGCCGACGTGCCGGACGCCGCCGCTGCGACCGCTGCCGTGCTCACCTCGGCCGGCTGGCAGCCGAAGCCGCCGAACGGGGGTGGCGCCGCGCGCGACAGGTGGGAGTCGCTGCAGGCGGTCGTCGACCTCGCCCAAGAGGTGGTCGCGACCAAGCCGGCCGCGGGTCTCGCGGAGGTCGTCGCCGAGCTCGAGGCCCGCGCCGCCGTGCAGCACGCACCCGTGGCCGACGGCGTCACGCTGGCGTCGCTGCACTCCGCGAAAGGGCTCGAGTGGGACGCCGTGTTCGTCGTGGGCTGCCAGGAAGGCACCCTGCCGCTGGTCTACGCGGACACACCGGCCGAGATCGACGAGGAGCGCCGGCTGTTCTACGTCGGCATCACGAGAGCAAGGGTGCGCCTGGCGGTGTCGTGGTCGCTGGCCCGCACCCCTGGTGCGGCGGGCTCGCGGCAGCGAAGCCGCTTTCTCGACGGCGTCGCTCCGGCCGCTTCGAGCCCTAGGCCCGCCGCGCGCCGGGTGGAGCCGAAGGACCCGTCGCGGTGCCGTGTGTGCGGCACGCTGCTGACCGGCCCCGCCGACCGGAAGATCGGCCGCTGTGCGTCTTGTCCCTCGGAGTTCGACGAGGCGCTGTTCGAACGGCTCCGTACCTGGCGGCTGGAACGCGCCCAGCAGCTGAAGGTCCCAGAGTACGTCGTCTTCACCGACGCAACGCTCGTCGCGATCGCCGAGCAGCGGCCCGACAACGAGCACGCGCTGGCCGCCGTCCCGGGAGTCGTGCGGGTCAAGCTCGACAGGTACGGCGACGAGGTGCTCGAGCTGTGTTCGGATGCCGCGGCAGAAAAGGCAAAAAAATAGGTTGCTCCTTACGGGAGCGACGTTTTAGAGTTGCACGTTAGCGTCATCCGGCGGCGTCATAGTGGCGCGCCAAATGCGCTTTGAGAGGAGGCACCGATGAGCAACATTGGACAGCGCGGCCGTGGCCTGCGACGTGTATCGGTGCTCTCCGACAGCCAGCAGGGCCAGGTGGGCCGTTACGGGGTGTGGCACATTGCACCGTCCCGCGCCAAGTCGACGGGTGGAGTGCGCCCGTCGATTAGCGCCCCGATTGTCGCCATGGCCGATCTCATCGGCACCGTCACGGCCGACGCGCAGGACAAGGGCCTGACTGGGGTCCGAGACTGGAGTCCACCGGCATAGCCAACCCACGCCGGCGCCTCCAGGCCGCGGACCCGTAGATCGGGACCGCGGCCTTTTTGATGTCCGGATCGAGACCTGGAAGGGAGGTGACCACCGTGATGCTGGCGAGCGTTCTCGACCACGTCGGCGAAAGCGACGCGGCGATCCCGTGTCAATCAGAACCCGAGCTGTGGTTCGCCGAGTCGCCTGCGGACGTCGAGCTCGCCAAGGAGCTGTGCCATGAGTGCCCCATCAGGCCGGAGTGCCTTGCCGGTGCGCTCGAGCGGCGTGAGCCCTGGGGAGTCTGGGGCGGCGAGCTGTTCGAGCACGGCGCTGTGGTCCCGCGCAAGCGTCCCCGCGGGCGTCCGCGCAAGTCCGAGCTCGCGGCCTAGCAGCCAGAGGAGTCTGCGCCTGGCCGCGCACCGAAGCGAGGTGGTCAAGGATGATCTTGGTTTCGCCCGACCCGACCGACTATCCAGTTGTGTCCACGAAAAGGAGTTCCGCGTTGCATCTCATGAACGAAGCGCTCGCCCGGGCACAGTATCGCGAGCGCATGAGACAGGCTGAACGCGAGCGAGCGTTGCGACAGTACCGGTCCGCCGTCCGCCTGCGCCGGAAGGCAAAACGCCTGCACAGGAAGGCCGAGCAGGCCGCTCACCGGGCGCGAAGCCTGGTTGAGGCCGCTGCGGCCGACCTTTAGCGCCGATCATGCGTAAGCCGTTCGGCACGCTGGGATCCGGCGTGTCGACGGCCTATGCATGTTCGGCGCGAAGTCGGGTCACCGTTCGTAGATTCCGACGACGCGGTTCTGCTCGATGATGGAGTCGCCGTACTCAACCAGGAACTCTCGCAGCGAGGGCGTTCCCTCGACGGACCGGCGGAGCGCGTAGACCAAGAAGTAGTAGTGGTGCGGTCCGTGGCCCGCCGGCGGCTGCGGGCCGCCATAGCCTTCTGTGCCGAAGCTGTTACGCCCCGGACGAAAGCGCTGGTCGGCATCCGGACCGATCTCCGTCGTGTCGGGCGGGATGCCGTAGAGCGTCCAGTGGGTGAACCCGAACGGCAGCGGCGCGTCCGGGTCATGGCAGACCACGGCCAACTCGGTCGCCTCGGCTGGCACGCCGCTGATGCGAAGCACCGGAGGCACGTTGTCGCGGTCGTACGCGTGACGGTCGGCTAGGCGTCCGTCCGCCCCGATGTCTGGGCTGCTGATCGCGAGATCCTTGATGTTCAGTGCCATAGGCCCAAACTTATTACGCGATCTTGAGCCCGTACAGCGCGCGGGCCGCCAGGTCGCCGGCGACGCCGACGCCTGGCGAGTGCCAGCGCGACAAGCCCGTACACCGGGGCGAAGCACGCGAAGATCGCACCGTGGCCCATCGCCACCGACGCAGCGCCGTAAGCTACGTGGACTCCAATGGTCGCGTTCTCGGTGCCGAACCCGGCGGCCGACGTGACGGTCGAGCGTGCGGGGCCTTCGATCGCGTCCTGCAACCGGGCACCCGCAGCGATCTCGGTCGCCTGGAACACGCAGAACGCCATGCCGAGCAGTACGAAGCCCGCGGGGTGACCTACCAGCGCGCCGACCGCCAGGGCCGCTGCCGCCACCGCGAGCAGCACCGCAAGCGCGTTGCGAGAAAGCCGCCTGGAGCGGCCAGCGAGCAACCCGCCGGCGGCGACACCCAGGTAGACAGTCAAGATCAGCAGCGGCACCGTCTCCGTGGCGACTCCCGTCGACACGGCGAGCAGCGGGACGTACTCGTCCAGCCCGCCCCACACGGCCGAGATCGCGGCCAGCAACAGGACCGCTGGCAGGACCTGCCTGGTCGAACGGAGTTCGGCGACGCCGCTGCGCAGCATCGCCGCCGACGCACGCCACCTGCTGCGGTCGCCGCGGCGCCGGGTTGCTCGGTGCTCCGGGAGCGTGGCAGCCGCCGCGGCGGTGGCGAGGCACGTCAGCACGCTCGCGCCGCCAACAGCGGCGTAGCCGCCGAGCGCGAGCGCGGGAACGGCTAGGGCCATCGCGACGGCGGCGGCGACCGTTGCCGCCGCCTGTGCCCGTCCGATGACCCGCGCGTACCGTGCCGCCATCCCGTGCCGGTCCAGTTCTTCGTAGACGAGCGCCTCCAGCGCGCCCGACTGCAAGGCGGAGTGGGCGCCCCAGAGCACGAAGCCGGCAGCGAAGCTGGCGAATGACGGGATGGCGACCCAGAGCGCGTACCCGATGGCGGCGAGCAACGGCCCGGCCACGAGCAGCGAGCGGCGCGGCACAAGATCAGCGAGAACGCCGGAGGGAATCTCCAGGGCCAGGCTCGCGACCGACCAGATGACGAACAGGGCCGAGATCTGCGCGGTGGACAGGCCGGTATCGGCGAACAGCACCGCATAGACCGGATAGAGCAGGACGAGATCGCCCAGAAACGAGTACAGGTACAGCCGGACTGCGAGGCTGGTTGCAGGCGTGCTGCCGGCACGCCGGGTGGACGAGAGCATGAGACCTCCGGGCGGAGAAGGGGCGGACGGCGGGCGGTCGCCGCGCCCGGCGGCCCTCGCTCCCGCGCCGCGGAGCGGTCCCTACGGTAAGATCAACATCGCCAGGTCATACCGCCATGATGGCAGGCTGAACGTGGCGCTCTCCACCTAAATATCGGCGCGTCAGGCCGGCCAGCAAGTCGTCTCCGCGACCGGCTGGCCGTCGTAGTTCCAACCGAGCCTGCTAGGTTGTCGACAATCGGACAAGATGGTTGATCGTCGGAGGTGTCGCGATGCCCGCCGAGCGGCCGACCGTCGCCGTGCTCGGCTTTCCGGGGGAAAGCGCACCACCGGGCCTGGACCGCGTCGCCGAACTGGCGGACACCCGCGTAGCCTCCAGCTTGCCGGAGCTGAAGCGAGCGCTGCCCGCTGCCGAGGTGCTGCTGGTGCTCGACTTCCGGACCAATGTCCTGCGCGACGCGTGGCCCACGGCGGAGCGTCTCAGGTGGGTGCATGCTGCCAGCGCCGGCGTTGACAACGTGATGTTCCCCGAGCTGCGCGACAGTGACGTCACGCTGACCAATGCGCGGGGGGTGTTCGACGCGCCTGTAGCAGAGTGGGTGCTTGCCGCGGTGCTCCTGTTCAGCAAGGACCTGCTGACCACGATCGAGTTACAGCGGCAGCGCACCTGGCGGCACCGGGAGAGCCATCGCGTTGCCGGCAAGCGTGTCGTCGTGATCGGTGCGGGTGGCATCGGACGGACCACTGCGCGGTTGCTCCGCGCGGTCGGCATGAGTGCGACCGTGGTCGCCCGCGCCGCGCGGCCCGACGACGAGTTCGGCCGCATCCTGGGCACCGGGGACCTCGACGGTGTCTTGCCGGACGCCGAGGTCGTCGTGCTCGCCGCGCCGCTGACGGACGAGACCCGCGGGCTGCTGGATGCCGGCCGGCTAGGCCGCCTTCGCCCAGGCGCGCTGCTCGTCAACGTTGGGCGTGGGGAGCTTGTCGACGAGCCGGCGCTGGTAGAGGTGCTGCGGTCCGGCCGCCTCGGCGGCGCCGCGCTGGACGTCTTCGCCGAGGAGCCGCTACCGCCTGAGAGCCCGCTGTGGACGCTGCCCAACGTGCTCGTGTCACCGCACATGTCCGGGGATTTCGCCGGGTGGCGTACGGCCCTTGCCGACCAGTTCGCGGACAACCTGCGACGGTGGATCGCCGGTGAACCGCTCGACGGCGTGGTGGACAAACACGCCGGTTACGCGACGACGGGAGTTGAGCCGAGGTGACCGGTCCGACCGACCTGACTGCCGCCGCGCTGCTCGACGCGTACCGGGCCCGGAACCTCTCGCCGGTCGAGACGGCAGAGGCGTGCCTGGCGCGGATCAGGGAGCTGGACGGCGCCTACAACGCTTTCTGCTACGTCGATGAGGAAGCGACGCTGGCACAGGCGCGGGCAAGCGAGCGCCGGTGGTTGGCCGGGGCGCCGTCGGGCCTGCTGGACGGGGTCCCGGTCGCGGTCAAGGACGTGTTCCTCACCGCGGGGTGGCCTACCCTGCGCGGCTCGCGGACGGTCAGCCCGGACGGCCCGTGGGACGTCGACGCGCCAGTGGTGGCGGCCCTGCGCCGGCACGGCGCCGTGCTGCTCGGCAAGACGACCACGCCCGAGATCGGGTGGAAGGCCGTCACCGACAGCCCGCTGCACGGGGTCACGCGCAACCCGTGGGACACCGGCCGCACCGCCGGCGGGTCGTCGGGCGGCAGCAGCGCCGCGCTGGCCGCACGGATGGCGCCGCTCGCACTCGGCACCGACGGCGGCGGATCGATCAGGATCCCGTGTGGCTTCTGCAACCTCGCCGGAATCAAGCCGACGTACGGGCGGGTGCCGCTGTGGCCGCCGAGCCCGTTCGGGACGCTCGCTCACGCCGGGCCGATGAGCCGCACGGTCACGGACACGGCGCTGCTGCTCACCGTGCTCGCCGAGGCCGACGCTCGGGATTGGACCGCGCTACCGCCCGATGATCGGAACTACCGGGACGACCTCACCGGCGGAGTCTCGGGGCTGCGGGTGGCCTACAGCCCCACGCTTGGCAACGCCGCAGTCGACCCTGCAGTTCGGAAGGTGACCGACGCGGCCGCCCAGACCTTCGCTGAGCTCGGCGCACACGTCGAAGAGGCCGAGCCGGAGGTGCCCGACCCGCTCGAGACGTTCACCGCCCTGTGGTACTCGGGTGCCGCGAACGCGATGCGCCACCTCGACGAGGGGGAGCGCTCGCTGCTCGACCCAGGCCTCGTCGAGATCGTCGCCGCCGGGGGCGAGTTGAGCGCCCTCGACTACCTCGCTGCGGCCGGCGAACGTGGCGCGCTCGGCGTGCGGCTCAGCCGGTTCCACGAATCGTTCGACCTGCTGCTCACGCCGACGGTCGGCATCCCGGCGTTCGCCGCGGGCCGGGAGGTGCCGGACGGCTGGCCCGCCGAGCGTTGGCCCACGTGGGCGCGGTTCAGCCTGGTGTTCAACCTGACCCAGCAGCCCGCGGCCACGGTGCCCTGCGGGTTCACGCCGGACGGTCTGCCCGTGGGCCTGCAGGTCGTGGGGCCGAAGTACGCTGACGCGCTCGTGCTGCGCGCCGCGCTTGCCTACGAGCGGGCAAACCCGCTCTATGATCGCCTGCCGCCGAGCCTGGAGGTGAAGCACGTATGACCCGCCGGATCGAGATCGCGCTGGAGAAGCGGCAGGTTGCCTGCGTGGCCGAGTTGCTCGACGACCTCGCGCCGCGCACCTGCGCCGCGGTCTGGGACGCGCTGCCGTTGGCGGGCGACGCGTACCACGCGAAATACGCGCGCAACGAGATCTACACCCTCGTCCCGGCGTTCGCCGAGGTGGAGCCCGGGCTGGAGAATCCGACGATCACTCCGATCCCCGGTGACGTCGCCTACTTCGCGTTCGAGCCGTGGCAGCTGGCGGCAACGTCACACGGGTACGGGGCGGATGCCGAGCCTCGCCCGGTCACGGTGGACCTGGCCGTCTTCTACGGGCGCAACAACCTTCTGCTGAACCCCGACTTCGGCTGGGTGCCGGCGACGGTGTACGCCACGATCGTCGAAGGTCTCGACGACATGGCGGCGGCCTCGAACGACATCTGGCGGCATGGTTTCGCCGGGGAGCGGCTGTCGTTCCGCAGGCTGCAGTGAGCCTCCCGCCGCAGCCCATTGAGGTCAGGCCGCCGCGAGCGCGTCTGCGAAGATCGACACGGCCTCGTCCGCCTGCTCGGTGGT
>CAZMXH010000052.1:12584-14007 GCA_964570165.1 uncultured Actinomycetes bacterium | reverse complement strand
CTGGACTTCCAGGTTCTCGTGCTGGCCTTGATCGTGGTCGTGATCGGCGGCCTCGGAAACATCTGGGGTGCAGCAGTCGGGAGCCTGATCGTCGGCCTGTCCTGGACCTACTCCACGGTGTACGTGCCGGACCTGCTGTACTTCATTCTCTTCCTGCCGATGCTGCTCATCCTGATCTTCCGACCACAAGGGTTGCTGGGAGCGAGGACCAGATGAGAGCTGCAGTGGCCGAGGCGCGGCACTGGCTGGCCGCCAACGAGAGGGTCGCGATCCGGGCACTGGCAGCAGCGGCTGTGCTAGTGGCGGTGGCGATCCCCCTTGTCGGCACGCCGTTCCAGCTCGGGCTAGGCAACCGCGTCCTCATCTACTCGCTGTGGGCGATGAGCCTCGGTCTGCTGCTCCGGAACATGCAGCTGCTGACCCTTGGCCACGCGGCCTTTCTGGGCGCTGGCGCCTATGGCGTCGCCCTGGCGCAACACCACTGGGGCATGGACTTCTGGGGGGCGGCGGCCGTCGGCCTGCTGTTCGGCATGACCCTCTCGGTCGTGTTCGGGCTCATGATCATGAGGGCCACCGACATCTTCTTCGTCATGATCACAGTGGCCCAAGGAATGATCTTTTGGGGGGTCATCCATCGGTGGGCGCCGGTCACCGGCGGCGATCAGGGATTGCGAAATGTGGAGGGCCCCGAACAATTCTCGACGCCGCACGCCTACTACTGGTTCACGCTCGTAGCCGTGCTCGTGTGCATATTCCTGCTCTACCGGTTCGACACATCGATCATCGGGTTGCGACTGCGCGGCGTAGGTGACAGCGAGGAACGAATGAGCGTGCTCGGCTACGGGACGCTTTTCTACCGCTTCGTGGCGTTCAACGTCGCCGGGTTCTTCGCAACCATCTCAGGCATCCTCTACGTGGGCTACTTCCATTTCATCGCACCTAGCACGGTCCACCTTCGTGGTTCCGTCGAGGTAGCGCTGATGGCGATCATCGGCGGCGCGCAATCGATCGTCGGCCCCATCGTGGGTGCTTCGACGCTGCTGACCCTGAATCCGTACGTGGCAACCGTGACGGACCGGTGGCCGATCGTGCTGGGCGTCCTGCTCATCGTTGTCGTGCTCTACGCGCGAACCGGATTGGTGGGGGCGGTACGGCGCCTCGTCTACGGATCGAGTCACGGCGTTCCGGCCGACTCGACTGCGGATGCCGAGAACAACGAGGTGCGCAGGGGGTGAGCCGTCGGGACTGAGACAAGATCCGCCGGCGCGGCAAAGAGGCGATTCACCGCTACCCACGAGACAGGAGAATCATGTTAAGACGGTCGGCAATCATCCCAATGTCATTAGCACTCACCCTGGCGGCGTGTGCACCGGGCGACGAGGCGAGCGCCCCCGAAGAGCCGGCAGCGGATGTGGAACCAGAG
>CAZMXH010000052.1:0-12574 GCA_964570165.1 uncultured Actinomycetes bacterium | reverse complement strand
AGAGGCTGAAGACGCAGCCGACGAGGAAGACGTCGATCAAGACGCCGAGCCCATCCGCATCGGCGTCCTCTTGCCGATGACCGGCTTCGGGGCTACCGCGGGCGAAGAAGGCGTACGTGCCTGGGAACTGTACTGGGAGCAGCACGACTACCAGTCCGGCGGGACTCCCATCGAAGTGGCCTACGGGGACACCGAGTCTGATCCCACTGCTGGCACTAACGATGCCCGTCGTCTCGTGGAGTCGGAGAACATCGACTTGCTGATCGGGCCGATCGTCGGTTCGGTGGCGGGACCCGTCAGCGACCTCATGGCAGAGATGGACATTCCGCAGATCTACGGTGTGCCCACGAATGACCTGTGGATCCGTGACGGCATGCCCGACACGCTGTTCACCATCGAGGCCACCACCGCAGAGATGGCGATGCACATCGGGCGGTGGGCTGCCGAGGAGGGCGGCATCGAGCGGGTCGCGACAGTCTGTTCGGACTACCTGACGGGATGGGAGGCCTGTGGCGGTTTCGCCAACACGTTCACTACCTATGGCGGTGAGATCGTCGAGCAGATCTGGACGCCGCCCGGCGGCGCCCCCGACTACGCGCCGGTCGTCTCGCAGTTGCAGGCCGTCGACTACGACGCCCTGTACATGGGAACCCCCGTGGAGGACGGCGTGCTGTTCTTCTCGGCGCTGTCGGAGTTCGGGCTGGCCGGAGAGACCCAGATCCTGAGCCACAAGGTGGTCATCGACCCCGGCACGCTCGCCGCGTACGGGCCGGAGGGTGAGGGAATCCTCTCGAGCGCTCCCTACGCGGAAGGCCGCGACAACGCAGCGACGCAGGACTTCGTCGCGGCGTTCGAGGAGGCGTACGGTCAGCTTCCCGGCACGACCGGCGGCGCCAAGTACTTCATCGCCCAACTGGTCGACACAGCGATCCAGGAACTCGGCGGCACGATTCCGAGCACCGAAGAGTTCATCGCGAAGCTTCACGAGATCCAGATCGCCGACAGCGTGTACGGAAACTGGCACGCGGACGAGGAGGGCAACGCGCTCCACGACCACTTCCTGCGCGAGGTCGTCGACCGCGGTGACGGGACGTTGTGGGACGTCGTCAGGGAGACCTGGCAGGGCCGGGGCCCGGGCTATGTGTTCGACATCGACGCCTACCTCGCCCAGCCTCCGTACAGCCCGGACTACCAGGGCATCGGCTGGCCAGAGTCGTGCGACGTGTTCGTCGATGAGGCCGACTGCCCAGCGGATCTCCAGTAAGCCGCCGGATGGCGAGGCCAGGTAGCAGCGTCATGAGCCATGAGGGACCGCAGCCGGCAGCGCACCCGCTGTTGGAGGTCGAGGGGCTGTCCAAACTGTTCGGCGGGATCCATGCTGTCGACGGGGTGTCCCTATCGGTGCAGCCCGGGGCACGCCTCGGGATCATCGGTCCGAACGGAGCCGGGAAGACCACGCTGTTCAGGCTCATCAGCGGTCAGGAACGTCCAACTACCGGAAAGATCGTGTTCGACGGTCGCGACATCACCCGGCTCCCCCGCCACCGGCGCGCGCGACTCGGGCTCGGCCGGACGTTCCAGATCCTGACGCTGTTCCCGTCGCTGAGCCCGTACGAGCACTTCCTGCTGGCCGCCCGGACGGATATCCGCCGGACGAGGGGGCCGGAACGGGCAGCGACGGCCCTGGAGGCCCTCGGGCTGACAGCAGTCGCGCATGCGCCCGTCAGCGTCCTCTCGTACGGCCAGCAACGGCTCGTCGAGATGGGAATGACGCTGTGCAGCGACGCGACCTTGCTGCTGTTCGACGAGCCCGCTGCGGGACTCGGTCCGGCAGATCGCGAGATTCTGCGCGAGCGCATCCGCGACCTGCCGGAAGGGCTCACCATCATCGTCGTCGAGCACGACATCGAGCTGGTGCTGGACACGGTCCAACGAGTCGCGTGCATGTCGGACGGACGGATCGTCGCGGACGGCACTCCTGACCACATCCGCAACCATCCGGTGGTCCAACAGGTGTATCTCGGAACCGCACACCAAGCGCATGGAAAGCGATGAGACTCGAGCTGAAGGACGTTCACGCAACCTATGGCCTCGCGCAGGTCCTCCGTGGGGTTGACCTTGTCGCCGAGGACGGTGAGAGCATGGTCCTGCTAGGGCGCAACGGCATGGGCAAGACCAGCACGCTGCGATGCATCATGGGCCTGGACCAGCCCATGATCACGCAGGGTGAGATCACTCTCGACGGGTCGCCCATCACCGCGACGCCATCGCATCGCATCGCCCGCGGGGGCGTCGCCTACGTCCCGCAGGGGCGACGGATCTTCAAGTCCTTGTCGGTGCAGGAGAATCTCCAGGTCGCGGCGCGGGAGCCACGGTCCGAATCCGGCCGGCGGTGGACGCTGACGGACGTGTACGGCATCTTCCCCATCCTGGGAGACCGGACCCGTCAGCTTGGGAGCACGCTGTCCGGAGGCGAGCAGCAGATGCTGGCTGTGGCCAGGGCACTGATGACCAACCCCTCCGCGCTCCTGCTCGACGAGCCCTCGGAGGGGCTCGCCCCCATGGTCGTGCAGGAGCTTCTCCGCACGCTCGTCGCACTGCGCGAGACCGGGATGACCATCCTGCTGGCGGAGCAGAACTTCTCGGTCGCGGAGTCGATGGCCGACCGGGTCGCCCTGATGGAGCGGGGCGAGATAGCCCTGGTCGACTCGCTCGACGCGGTCGCCGGTGACGAGCATCTCAAGCGCCGCTACCTCGGTGTCGGCTGACGGGAGGCGGGAGTGGCCATGATCAGCAACAAAATTGTCAGAGATATTGTCAACAGCCCGGCATCCCCACACAGTGGAGTGACGGAGGAGCCTGCCGGGTCCGCTTTCAGTCGCAACGTGGAGAGGGGTTGTCATGGGTAGCGAGCACACCAGCGCGTTTCCGGATCCGCTTTCGGTCCCCACACCGGAGGGGTGTGAAGGCTGGGAGGAGATGTACCCGTACTACGCGATCTTCAGCGAGGACCGCGCGGACTACGAACGAAGCAAGTTCTGGTTCCAGAATCGCTATCACTTGATGGATCCCCTCAAGCCGTTCGATCTGGTGACACCGGAGTTCTGCTACATCGCAATCGCCAACCGCAACAACAGGATCTTCCAGCTACCGCCGTCGACCGGTGTGGACTTCCGCATCGTGAACGGCTACGGATACCTGAGCGGGAACCCGATCCTCGATCCGGAGCAGCTCCAGTCGCGTGCCGAGACGTTCGGACAGCGTGCCGGGCACTACTTCGAGAACTGGACAGAGATCGAGAAGGATTGGATGGAGCGGACCAAAGCGGAGATCGCCAAGCTCGAGGCCCTCGAGATGCCGGAGCTTCCCGACCTCGAGGACATGTCGCTGGTGACTAACCACCAGGCGCACGGTGCGGGCTTCGAGATGCACCAGTACTTCAACCGCCTGATGGAGGCCAAGCACCTGGCTTGGCATTTCCACATGGAGATGATCCTCATCGGGTTCGGCGCCTACCACACCTTCTTCGAGTTCTGCCAGCAGGCCTTCCCGGAGATCGACAAGCAGTCCATCGCCAACATGATCATCACCGGGATGAACACGACCATGAACCGTGCGGACGACGAGTTGAAGCGGCTTGCGCAGGTGGCGGTGGACCTCGACCTGGACGACGCGTTCAACGGCGGTGGCTCGGCCGACGAGGCCTTCGAGCGCTTGCGGGGCTCGGACGCCGGCAGGCGGTGGCTCGAGGAGTACGACAAGAGCAAGTACCCGTGGTTCATGGTCAACACCGGCGACGGGATGTACTCGCACGACCGGACGTGGATCGACGACCCCCGCATGATCATCACCGGTGTTCAGGGGTACATCGCCGACCTGCGGGCCGGCAAGGACATCTCGCGACCGCAGGACCAGCAGCGCGCCGAGGGTGACCGAGTCGCGCAGGCGTACCGCGAACTGCTCGAGTCCGATGACGATCGTAAGGCCTTCGACGACATGCTGGGGCTGGCCCGGTTGGTCTCGCTGCACATCGAGGGTCACAAGTTCTACATCGAGCACTGGTGGCACGGGCTGTTCTACAACAAGGTCCGGGACCTCAGCCGGGTGTTCGTGAAGTACGGGTTCTGGCCGGACACCGAGGACATCTTCTACCTGCACCAGGCCGAGGTCTATGAGGCGCTGCTCGACATGCTGCTGTCATGGGCCGGCGAGTGGCCGGCTCGCGGACCGAAGTACTGGCCGCCGATCGTGCAGCGCCGTCGGGAGATCCTCGATCGGTTGCGGGACTGGACGCCGCCGCCCGCGCTCGGCCCGGTGCCCGAGGTCGTCGGCGACCCCGTTCTGTCGATGCTGTGGGGTATCGACGGGGACGCGCTGCGCGAGTGGGCGGCGCCCGTCGAGGCCGACACCAAGCAGGTGCGTGGCACCCCAGCGTCCTCGGGAGTGGTCGAGGGCCTGGCCAGGGTCGTCCATGGCGTGGACCAGATGGACACGGTGCAACAGGGCGAGATCCTGATCGCACCGACGACGAACCCCAGCTGGACGCCGGTGTTCAGCCGGATCGCCGCATGCGTCGCTGACGGCGGCGGCATGATGTCGCACGCCGCGATCGTCTGCCGTGAGCACGGGTTGCCTGCCATCGTCGGGGCAGGGAAGGCCACCCAGGCGATCCGGACCGGCCAGCGTGTTCGCGTTGACGGCAACACCGGCATCGTGACGATCCTTGACGATTGAGGTGGAGGCAAGGTCGTGAGCGCGAAGCCTGCTCCTGTCGTGTGGTTCGACGAACTCGAGGGCGACGTACGCGCGGTGGCAGGAGGAAAGTGCGCGTCGTTGGTGGAGATGCGCCGCGCCGGGTTTCCGGTGCCGCCCGGATTCGCCGTCACGGTTTCGGCGTTGGAGTGGTTCGGCGAGGATACCGGGCTTCACTCCGAGGTCGAGCGGATCGTGGCGGAGACCGACCCGAACTCCACGGCGTCGTTGCGATCTGCCAGTGATCAGATCGACGCGCTCGCCGAGAACGTACGGCTGCCGGATGGCCTGCTGAGCCTGGTCGAGACCGCATACCAGCGCGTGGCGCAGGAAGCCGGGGAGGACGATCCTGCGGTCGCTGTGCGCTCCAGCGCCGTGGGCGAGGACTCCGCGGACGCCAGCTTCGCCGGGCAGCAGGAGACCTATCTGTGGGTGCGCGGGCTGGCAGAGCTCGAGCTCTCGGTGCGGCGCTGCTGGGCGAGCTACTTCTCACCGCAGGCGTTGTCCTACAGGGCGCGGTTGGCCGGCGGGAACTCCCCCATAGGGACGGCCGGGATGAGCGTCGGCGTTCAGCAGATGGTCGACGCCGACGTTGCCGGGGTGATGTTCACCCGGAGCCCGAGAACCAACGACCGCTCGATAGTGGCTATCGAGGCCGGGCTAGGGCTCGGGGTCAGCGTGGTCGGCGGAGATGTCACCCCTGACGAGATCTGGGTGAACAAGGTCACCCGCGAAATCGTCAAGCGGGAGCCGGGATACAAGCAGCTGCGCTATGTGCCGGACCAGGATTCGGGCGGGACGCGATGCGAGGACGTGCCAGAGGATCAGGCGACGCAGCTGTGCCTGGACGACGAGTCCGCCCTGCGGCTGGCGGAGTACGGTGTCCAGCTGGAGCGACACTACGGCGCTGCTCAGGACATCGAATGGGCCTTGACCCGCGAGGCCGATGACGTGCCCAAGCTCACCCTGTTGCAGTCGCGGCCGATCACCACGAACCGGGGAATGAGCGAGCCCATCACCGGCCCGCTGCCGTCGAAGACCGACTATGTCATCAGGCAGCTGCTCGCCACCGGTCAGAAGAAGGTGTAGCGGTGACCGGCTATGCCAGCGCGACCGCTCAACGGCTTGCCGGTGTGCGAGCGGTCATGCTCGACGTGGACGGCACGCTCGTCGTTCCGGTCGGGCCAGGCGGCGCCGGCGGCGACTTGATGCCCCGCGCGGACGAGGTGATCCGTGCGCTGCGGGAGCAGGGAATCCGCGTGCTCGTCTACACGAACGGCACGACCCACCGTCCTGAGCATTACGCTCATGAGCTCCGGAAGCACGGCCTGCCCATCGAAGACGATGATCTCGTCACGCCGGCGCTGGTCGCCGCCACCTACCTGGAGCGGCACCACCCGGGAGCTCGCGTGCTCGTGCTCGGAGGTCAGGGAGTGTGCGACCCGCTGCTGCGCAGCGGCATCAAGGTCGTCGGGCCGGACGCGGACGAGATCGACGTCGTCTTGGTGGCCCACGACGAGCACATCAACGGCCAGAAGATCAAGGCTGCCTGCCACGCCGTCTGGGCGGGAGCCCCCTTCCTCGCGACGTCCATGGCCAGGTACTACTACCGCAAGGGTTCTCGCGGCGTGTCCCTTTCCGGTGCGGTCGGCGCCGGGATCGCACATATCACCGAGACGGCCCCCACCATCATCGGCAAACCTTCCGAAGTGTCCATGGCGGCGATCGCCGCACGCACCGGCGTCGACATTCCGCAGATCCTGGTCGTCGGCGACGACGTGGACATCGAGATCGTCATGGGCCGTGCGGCAGGGGCACCGACCGCGCTCGTGCTGTCGGGAACGACCGGTGAGAAGCCCCCGGAGGAGATCGAGCGGCTGGAGGGCGACCGGCGTCCCGATCTCGTGATCCCCGACGTTGGCCACCTGTTCTCGGTACTGCCCGCGCTGGCCGAGGGCTCTGGATGAGATTGGATCAGGCGCTCATGCTCTTTCGCCCGGAAGATGTCCAGGACATAGTGAGCCTGCTGGACTCGCTTTCGTACGACGAGTTCGACATCCGTACGGGCCAGCTTCACGTCTCCTTGCGCCGTGCCGGCAGCGAGGGGTGGACGCAGGAGACTCGCGTACTCTCCCCGCCGAACATCGTGGCGGCCGACGCCGCCGCCTCGACGGCACCGGACACGGCACACGAGACCGCACCTGGTGAGACTGAACCGGATGATGACGACCCCGTGCGGCCTGGGCTGCTGGCGATCCGAGCGCCGCTACCGGGCACCTTCTACCGCGCTCCCAAGCCCGGAGCGGATCCCTACGTCGACGTGGGGAGCCGGGTAGCTGAGGACACGGTCGTCGGCCTGCTCGAGACGATGAAGCTTTTCAACTCGGTGCACGCGAACGTGCGCGGCGTGGTGGTCGAGTTCCTCGTCAACGACGCGGAGCCGGCTGACAAGGACGCCGTCCTTATCCTGGTCCGGCCGGAGGACTGATCGTCGTGGCGAGCATCGAACTGGTAGACGTCTCGATCCGAGACGGCAACCAGAGTCTCTGGGGCGCGACGAGATTCCCGACCCGGCAGATTCTGCAGATCGCGCCGGTGCTGGATCGGGTAGGCCTGCGCGCGGTCGATTTCACCAGCAGCACGCACATGGGCATCGCGGTCCGCAACCACCGGGAGAATCCATGGGAGCGCATCCGGCGGACTCGTGCGGCGATGCCGCACACGCCCCTCCAGTTCATCACGGGTTTCCGGTTCATCTCGTGGGAACGTGCGCATCCCGACTTCATGAAGCTCGTCTACGAACGCCTCGTCGCGAACGGGATCTCCCGGTTCGCACTGCTCGACCCGATGCACGATATGCCCAGTCTCCTGTCCTCCGCGAAAGCCATCAAGGAGGCAGGCGGCGAAGTGGTGGCGGCGCTCATCTACACCCTGAGCGAGGTCCATGACGACGCCTTCTACGCGGGCCTCGCGAAACAGATGGCGCAGTGCCCGGCCATCGATCGGGTCTACATCAAGGACCCTTCGGGCCTGCTGACCCCGGACCGTGCCCGGACGCTGGTTCCGGCCCTCATCGCCGTGCTCGACGGCAAGCCGCTCGAACTGCACTCGCACACGACCATCGGGCTGTCCCCGCAGACGTACCCGCTGGTCCCCGACCTCGGTGTCGAGGTGGTACAGACGGCCTGTGGTCCGCTGTCGAACGGCTCGTCGCTGCCGGACGTCCAGCGCGTCGTATCGAACCTGCGGGCGATGGGCCACACGGTCGACGTCGACGATCGGCTCCTGAGCACCGTCGCCGAGTACTTCACCCGCGTCGCGCTCGCCGAGCGGCTGCCGTTCGGGACTCCGCAGGAGTTCGACGCGGCCTTCCTGCGTCATCAGCTCGCGGGTGGGACGCTGACGACCACCAGGCGCCAGCTCACCGAACTCGGCCTCGAGCACCGCTACGACGAGCTGATCGACGAGATGACCCTGGTGCGGGCCGAGCTCGGCTACCCGATCATGGTCACCCCGTTCCCGCAGATCGTCGTCTCCACGGCACTGGCGAACCTGATCTCCGGGGAACGCTACGAGACGGTGTCCGATCAGCTCATCCGCTACGTCCTCGGCAGCTTCGGCAGACCCGCGGGCCCCATCGAGCCGCAGGTGAAAGACCGCATCCTCGGGCAGCGGCGGGCGAAGGAGATCGAGCGCGAGCCCGGGCCGTTGCCGCCCGAGGAGCAGCGCAAGCGATTCCCCCCAGGAATCTCCGACGAGGAGTTCCTGCTCCGCGCGACGATGCCGGAGCAGCAGGTCGACGCGATGCTTGCCGCGGGGCCCGCAGAGGACTACTACAACCCCGACCTCGAGCCGGTCATGGAACTGCTACGCGAGCTCGAGTCCCGGCCGAAGCTCTCCCGGCTGGTCGTCGAGAAGGACGGCTTCCGCCTGAGCATGGGCCAGAGAGCCGGTTAGCGTGATGATGCTGGCCACTTACGGGCCTGTACCGCGCAACCACTGCTCCATCTGCGGCCTGCGCGCCTCGTCACGAAGCTCAAGCCGGAGGCCGGTGTGTGGTTCGCGCAGGTAGGCAAACCGGGCCAGCGCGCCGTGCTCGTCCACCGCGCCCGCCTCGAACTCGAACCCCGCCCGGGTCATCGAGTCGACGTCGGCGGCGAGCCGCGCGCTCCAGTACCCCATGTGGTGGAATCCGAGGTGCTCGCTCCCCCAGATGGTCCCCGGCTTTTCCTCGATCAGCTCGAGGTACGGCGGGCCCTGCACCGAGTAGGTCAGCTGGACGTGCGTGGTGATCTCTCCAGCAGGGGTGCGCAGCAACACCGGGAGATTGCGAGCCGCAGCCCAGCGCAGCCCGGCGCTGACGGTCAACCGGTCCATCGCCTCGGCCAGGTCGGACACGACGTACCCGACGTGGAAACAAGGCTGAACGCTGGGAAGCAGGGGGACCACGGAGCGAGCCTACGATGAGTTCTCTTGCCGGCATGAGCGGCACCGACGATGTCGCCCACCTGAGCATCCGAGAGCTCAGCAGGCGGTTGGCCGGACGCGAGCTCTCCGCAGTCGAGCTGACGCAGCACTACCTCGAACGGATCGAGGAGCACGACGCAGTGCTGCACGCGTTCATCACCATCGACAGGAACTACGCACTCGCCCAGGCCAAGGACGCTGACCGGTCGCTGGCACAAGGAGATCACCAGCATCCGCTGACCGGCATCCCGGTGGCGCTGAAGGACACCATCCCCACGGCGGGCCTGCGTACGACCGCGGGTTCCCGGGTCCTCGGCGACTGGGTTCCGGACGTCGACCCGCCCGTCGTGACACGGCTGAGGTCGTGCGGGGCGGTCGTCATCGGGAAGACCAACCTGCACGAGTTCGCCTACGGCGGGACGTCGGAGAACGAGGCATTCGGCGCGGTGCGCAACCCGTGGGATCCACGTCGGGTGGCCGGAGGTTCGAGCGGCGGGTCGGCGGCGGCCGTGGCGGCAGGGCTGGCCGCGGGGGCCGTCGGGACCGACGCGGCCGGCTCGGTGCGCCTGCCGGCGTGCCAGTGCGGCACGGTGGGGTTCAAGCCCACCTACGGGTGCGTCGATACGGCAGGGCTGATCCCGCTCGGCCGGTCGCTCGACCATGTCGGTGCGATCACCCGTACCGTCTGGGACGCTGAAGTGCTGCAGAACGCCATGAACGGGTCGCGGACCACGTCCGCCGTCGTGGGCGCGTCCGAGCCACCGCGGGTCGAGGGCCTGCGGGTCGGTATCCCGCGCGGCTACGCGTTCGAGGGAGTAGATCCGGGGGTTGCAGAGCGCGTCCGCAGTGCGCTCGGGGTGCTTGCGTCGCTGGGCGTGGCGGTCGAGGAGGTCGACGTACCGGGGCTCGAGCTGTCGACGGCGGCGACGTACACGATCATCGCCGGTGAGGTGAGTGCCTACCACTCGCGGTGGTGGCCGGAGCGTGCAGATGACTACGGCACCGATGTGCGGCGCAAGCTGGAGGCAGCGGCGCAGCTGTCCGCCGCCGACTACATCCAGGCGCAGCAAGTGCGCACGCAGATCGTCCGGGCGCTCGCGACCGCGCTGGACGAGGTCGACGCGATCGTGACGCCCACCGCAGCGTTGCCGCCGCAGCCGGTGGGGCAGCAGGAGGTCAGCTTCGGCGGCCAGCAGCGCCCATCGACGGGCGGCGGCGTGTTCACCCGGCTCACTGCTCCGTTCAACCTCTCGGGCGGGCCGGCCATCTCCGTACCGTGCGGCCTGACCCCCGATGGGATGCCCGCGGGGCTGCAGATCGCTTCCGCGCCGGGCAGGGACGAGTTGGTGCTGCGGCTGGCGGCCGCCTACGAACAGGTGCTCCCGTGACGCGGCAACGGCCCTCCCGCGGCGTGTTGCGCCGCGTCATAATCGCTGATGTGGATCTCGGCGCTCGCAGCCTGGCCGTGCACGACCTGTTGAGCATCCACCGGACCATGCTCACGGTGCGGCTGGCCGAAGAGCGCTTCATGCGTGGGCTCAGCAGAGGCGAGTTTCCCGGCTTCTACTTTCCCGTGCGAGGTATGGAGGCCGCGTCCGTCGGGGTGATCGCGGCGCTGCGGCCGGACGACTACTACATCACCACGTACCGGGGTGTCGCCGACGTGCTCGCGAAGGGCGCCTCGCTGGAGGCCGTGTTCGCCGAGCTGCTAGGCCGGGTGACGGGCATGTCACGCGGCAAGGGCGGCACGATGCACCTGGCCGACCCGGAGCGGGGCATGATGCTCACCACAGGCATCGTCGGTTCGGGCACGCCGATCGCGAACGGGCTGGGGCTGGCTGCGCAGTTGCGCGGTGACGGCCGCGTCACGGGAGTGAGCTTCGGCGACGGCGCCACCAGTATCGGCGCGCTGCACGAGGCGCTGAACCTGGCGTCGCTGTGGGACCTTCCTGTCATCTTCGTCTGCCACAACAACCTCTGGGGAGAATGCACTCCGCTCGACGCGTACACCAAGACCGCACGGCTCGCCGAGCGGGCTGCCCCGTTCGGGATACCCGGCGTGACGGTGGACGGCACCGATGTGCTCGAGGTGTACGACGCCGCTGCGCAGGCGGCCGACCGGGCCAGACGTGGCGACGGCCCCACTTTCCTCGAGGTTGTGGCGCCGCGGATCCTCGGTCACTACTTCGGCGACCCCGGCGACTACATGGACGAGGCCGCCGTCGAGCAGGCGCGTGCCAACGATCCGGTGCCGAAGTTCGGCGACTGGCTGGTCGCGCAGGGGCATCTCGGCCATGACGAGCTCGAGGCCATGACCCGGCAGATCGCCGACGACGTGGACGAGGCACTGGCCGTCGCGGTGAACAGCGACATGTTGCCGGCCGAGGAGCTTCGCACCGATGTGTTCGCACCCGGCGTGGACACGCCCCTGTGAGACTGAGGCGTGATCATGACGACGACTAAGCCCGTCCGCGAGATGACGTTCGGTGAGGCGATCAACGATGCCCTCGACGTCGCGCTCGGCAGTGACCCGACGGTGTTCCTGCTCGGTGAGGACATCGCGGACCCGCCCGGAGGTGTGGTGCGCCTGACCCAGGGCCTGTCGACCAAGTACGGCACCGATCGGGTCCGGGCCACGCCGATCTCCGAGCAGGCGATCGCCGGGGCGGCCATCGGCGCCGCGCTCGGCGGGCTCCGCCCGGTCGCCGAGATCATGCTGATGGACTTCATGACCCTGGTCATGGATCAGCTCGTCAACCACGCGGCCAAGCACCGGTACATGTCCGGAGGCACCAGCCACCTGCCGCTCACGGTGCGCACCCGGATCGGGCACCGTCGGGGCGCTCAGCACAGCAGCAGCATGGAGGCCTGGTTCATGCACACACCCGGAATCAAGGTGTGCGCTCCGGCAACCGCCCAGGACGCCAAGGGACTGCTGCTGTCCTGCATCGCCGACGACGACCCGTGCCTCTACCTGGAGCCAACGCCGATGGTGCGCAGCCGCCGCCGCACCCAGGTCCCAGCGGGCGACTTCCGCGTGACCATCGGGCAGGCAGCGATCCCGGTCGCGGGATCGGACGTGTCGATCATCACCTACGGGCAGATGACGCCGGCGGCGTTGGACGCGGCGGCGACGCTCGCCGGCGAGGACGTCTCGGCCGAGGTGGTCGACCTGCGCAGCCTCGTTCCCCTCGATCACCGCACGGTGTTGACTTCGGTGGCCAAGACGCGCCGGGCAGTGGTGACGCATGCGGCGGCGCGCTTCGCCGGGCCTGGAGCGGAGATCTCGGCAATGATCCACGAGGAGCTGTTCGGGCAGCTCGAACGGCCGGTGCGCCGCGTGGCGAGCGCCTTC
>CAZMXH010000051.1:0-14071 GCA_964570165.1 uncultured Actinomycetes bacterium | reverse complement strand
CAGCCCGACAGCCTCCACCACGCCGATGGCCTCACCGAGGTCGACGACGTCCCCGACGCCGAACTGGTCCTCGAGCAGCATCATCACGCCGGAGAGGAAGTCCTTGACGAGATTCTGCGCGCCGAAGCCGAGCGCGACCCCGACGATGCCGGCCGAAGCGAGCAGCGGCCCTACCGAGTAGTTGAGCTCCTCGAGGATCATGACGATCGCGATCGCGCCGATGACGGCCGTCACGATGCTCCTCGCCAGCGAGCCGAGGGTGCGCGCCCGGGCGGCCCGCCGCTCGGAGTAGATGCCAGCGCCGCTGAACAGCACCTGGGCCGCCTTCTTGGAGCCGAACAGCCTCCGCGGCGGCCTGGTGTGCTCAGCCCGGTAAACCATTCCCTTGATCAGCTGATGAATGGCGTACCGCGCAACCAGCGCCACGAGCACTATCCCGGCAATCCGCAGTGGAACGCCGACGAGCCACTCGGCCCAGAACTCGGCGCCGCAGCACTGCGGTCCGTTCCCCGTGTCCTGCGAGATCACGATGTCAGCTCCTTGTGCAGGAAGGCCAGTTGGTCGGCTGCGAGGTCGACGGTCCGGGAGACCGCGCGGGCGCCGTGGCCGACGTCGCCCTCGGCCCGCAGCAGGATGGGCCGCTCGTCCGGTGTCCGGACGGTCGCGGCCTGCAGCGCCGCGCACATCTTGCGGGCATGCATGGTGTCGACGCGTGTGTCGCCTTCGAACACCGTGAACAGCACGGCGGGGTAGGCGACGCCGTCCCGGACGTGGTGGTACGGCGAGTAGGACAGCAGCCAGCGGAACTCCTCGGGATCGGAGGCGCTGCCGTACTCGTCGTTCCAGGTGGCGCCGAGCCCGAAGTGCTCGTAGCGGACCATGTCGAGCAACGGCGCCGAGCACACGACGGCCCGGTAGGCGTCGGGCCGCTGGGTGAGCGCCGCTCCGACGAGCAGCCCGCCGTTGGACCCGCCGCTGATGCCGAGTCGGTCAGGAGTGGTCCAGCGATGTTCGACGAGGTAGTCGGCGGCGGCGTGGAAGTCGTCGAAAACGTTCTTCTTGTTCTCCCGCATGCCGGCACGGTGCCAGGCTTCGCCCTCCTCAGAGCCGCCACGCAGATTGGCGATCGCCCAGACGCCACCGGATTCCACCCAGGCGAGGATGCTCGCCGAGTACTGCGGCGTGAGCGCGATGCCGAAGCCGCCGTAGCCGTAGAGCACGGCTGGTCGCGGTCGGTCCGGCTCGCCCGTGGGAGAGACGATGACCATGCGGACCGGCGTGCCGTCCCTGGACGTGTACGTGACCTGCGTGGAGGCCACTGCCGGGACGTCGACCGAGCCGGGGCTCGTCGCCCAGGTGGTGACCTCGCCCGTTCGCGCGTCGTACCGCAGCACGCGCGGGGGAGTCGTGTGGTCGGTGTAGCCGAACCACGCCTCGTATCCGCCCTCCGGCCGCTCGGACAGTCCGCCGACGGAGCCGATGCCGGGCAGGTCCAGGCTTGCCAGCCGCTCGCCGGAGGCGAGGTCGTGGACGCTGAGCTCCGAGACCGCATGTCTGGTCCAGGAGGCGACCAGCACGGGCCGCTCCAGGTCGTCGAGGATCGCGTAGTCCTCCAGCACCGCCTCCGCGTCTTCGCCGAGCAACGTGCCCCACGTCTCGGGTGCTCCCGGCCGCGCGGGGTCGGAGATGGCGAGCCGTCCCCGGGGCGCGTCCAGGTCGGTCCAGACGTACAGCCTCCCGTCCCGGCCGATATACGGGTGGACGCGTGCATCGACGCCGACGATGAGCGGCTCCAGCTTCGGCGCCGCCGGGTCGGTCGCGCCGAGGTCGGCGAGCCAGACGTCGTTGCGCGGCGCGGTGCCTTGGGCGGCGGTGACGATCAGCCAGCATCCGTCCCTGCTGACCACATCCCCGTAGTAGTTGGTATTGTCCAGTCCGGCGCCGTGGATCTCCGTGTCTGTGTCCGGGTCTTCGCCGAGCCGGTGCAGATAGACCCGGCGGTGGTACTGCCGCTCACTTTCCGGGACGGCGTCGGGCGGCAGTCGGCGCACGTAGTAGAAGGCGGTGCCGTCCGGCAGCCACGCGACCGGGGAGTAGCGGGCACGGTCGATCGGCCCGTCCACGTCCTCGCCGGTCGCGACGTCGAGGACGCGGAGCACGGACTCCTCGGTGCCACCGACCGACAGCTGGTACGCGAGCAGGTCGCCGGAGTGGGACGGCTTCCAGGCGTCCAGCGTCGTGGCCCCGGACGGGTCGAGCGCGACCGGGTCGATCAAGGCCCGCTTGGTTCCGTCCGGTTCCAGGGTGTACAGGACCGCGTGCTCCTGCTCGGCCGTCCGCCTGCTGAAGAACGCCCGGTCGCCGCGCCATACCGGAGTGCCCACAACGCCGGCGCGCAGCAGTTCGGTGAGCCGGTCGCGGAACCGCTCGCGGCTGGGCCAGCGGTCGCGATGCCGGGCGAACAGCTCCTTCTGAGCCGCCGACCAGGCGACGGTCGCGGGGTCGTGCTCGTCCTCGAGGATCCGGTACGGGTCGGGAACCGTGACGCCGTGCAGCTCATCGGCGTGGTTCCCCGCGGGGGCGGGCGGGTAGGTCACGCCGTCCGACCCTACCGAGGCGGGCGGCACGGCCATCGCGGCGCCGCATGGTCGGGCGCGCGGCCGCGCGGGCTAGATTCGTGCCGTAGGCCTCGTCGAGCAGCGGGAGCGAGTGTGAGCCAACCCCAGATGCGGGTGTCGATGCCTGACGACAAGATTCCCGGCGTATATGCCGACTTCGTCAGCGTCTGGCACACCAACGACGTGTTCACCTTCGACTTCGCGGCGCTGGCACGGCCGGTGAGCCGGGTGTCGGGTGAGGACGGCTCGACGGTTACGCAGGCGCAGGCCCAGGTGGTCGCCCGGGTCCGCGTTCCGCCAAGCCAGGTCTTCGAGATCATGAAGGCGTTGGAGCGTCAGCTCACTGCATGGGAGCAGGAGACGGGCCGCCGGCCGAAGCCGCCGCCGTCCGCCGAGTAGGCGTCGGATCAGGATCGCTCACGGCGTGCCGCCAGCCGGCGAAGGGTGCTCCGCTCGGTGACCGTCCAGGACGTCGACGTGAGCAGGTAGAGCCCCGCGGCGAGGGGCACGAAGGCGGCGACGAGGACGGTCCCGAACGGCAGCACGCGGACCAGGGCGGCGCCGGGCGCGTCCGTTGCCGGCATCAGCCGCCGGGCGACGAGTGCCACGAGCGCGAGCAGGCCGAGCAGGACTGCGAACACGACGATCTCGCTGCCGGCGGCGTCGAGCAGCCTGCTGTCCAGTGGCGTCCCGGCAAGGGTGTGGGTCATCAGCAGGTTGGCCTGGCCGCCCACCTCGGGAGTGAGGAACAGCCCGTACAGCGCGAGGAACACTGGCGCCTGACCGAGCGTCGGCAGGATGCCTGCGACCGGTGAGACGCCCTCGCGGGCGTGCAGCGCGGCGAGTTCCCGGCGCAGCCTGTCGGGGTTGCGACGGTGCCGGCGCTGCAGGTCGCGGACGCGTGGCGCGATGCGGAGGCGGTTGCGTTCGGCGAGCGCCTGCCTCCACGCGAGTGGCAGTAGCGCGATGCGGACGCCAATCGTCAGCAGCACGATGGCGCCGGCTGCGCTGGCGGGCCCGAGCAGCGGTGCGAGAACGGCGGCGAGGGCGGTGACGACGGTGTGCAGGACGCCGATGGCGGCAGCAAGGGGTGGGAAGGAGTACACGGGTGGCCCTTTCTCGTCGGAAGCTACGGGGTGCGACGAGGCCCGGGCCGCGGGCGTTGTTGTGAGATCGCCCTACGCGGCCCGGGAACGAGCGCCCGGTGCTCGCGGCCGCGGACGGCCGGGGGCTGCGGGGTCGCGCAGCGGGAGGAAGGCGGTGCGTTCGGTGTGCTGCCGGACGGCGGAGGCCGGGATCCCAGCACTGACGGCGATCGGGCCGGCGCGGAGCGCGCCAAGCAGGGCGACCAGCAGCATGCCGGTGGCGGCGACCGCGAGTGCCGCCAGGCCCGCCGGAGCGCCAGCCAGCTCGACGGCGGCGCCGAGGTGGCTGCCTGCGATCGCGGTAAGCAGCACCAACACGGTGGGCATGGGCCTTAGGCTACCTGCCGCCCCGCAAATAGCTTCCTCTTCGCGCCTACAACCGCGAAGAGGAAGCTATTTGCGGGCTGCGCGCAAAGTGGAAGCTATTTGCGGCCCACGCGCGAAGAGGAAGCTATTTGCGGCCCACGCGCGAAGAGGAAGCTATTTGCGGCCTGCGCGCAAAGAGGAAGCTATTTGCGCGGGCCAGCAGGGCGGTCAATCGGGAGTGCCCTCGCCGGCCAGCAGGTTGAGGGCGCCCTCCACGACGGGGACCGCCGCGGCGGCATTGATGCGCCCCTCGTCCAGCATCGTGATGGCGAAGGCGAACCCCTCGCCGTCGTCGCGTTCCAGCAGCCAGGCGAAGGCCATCACTCCCGGCTCGCTTCCGCCCTTGGCTGCGAACCGCGCCCAGCGCTCGGTGTCGAGCCGCACCATAGGGTTGGTGCCGAGGGCGTCACGAACCGGCCTCATGCCGTCCTTCGCGCCAGCGCGGTCGAGCTCGGCCAGGGCCACGCACAGCTCTTCGGCCGAGGCGAACCAGCCGATGGTCTCGACGGCTACCGGCTCGGTGATCGCCGTGGGCTCCACGGTGAGCGGCTGCTCCGCCAGGCCGTCGAGGAACGCCCGCCTGCCGGCACTGTCCTCCTCCAGGTAAGCCATCCGGTCAGCCTCGTTGACCTGCCATTTGAGCTGGAAGAACTCACGAGTGGTCAGAAATGGGCGGTTCGCCTCTGGGGCCTGGTGGCCGTACGCTTCCTGGGCCCGCTCCACGGCCTCCCGCCCCAGCATGTCGATCAGGTGATCTGTTGCCGTGTTGTCGCTGATTGAGATCATCAAGTTGGCCGCCTCGGTGACCGTGACCACCGTCCCCGGCTCGGCGTCCTGCAGCCGCCCGCTCGGCAGGCTCTGCAGCTTCGCGTCGATCACGATCTCTCCGTCCCAGGACACCTCGCCGGCGTCGACGGCGTCCGCCAGGGCGCCGAGGACGTAGAGCTTGAAGAGGCTCCCGATGGGCCGGCGCTGGTCGGCGTCGTGGCCTGCCAGCGGGCGACACGTGATTCCGTCCACCTCGGCTGCGAGGAACGTGACATCGTCGGCGAGGCCGCGCAGCGCCGCCTCCGCCTGGTCCCACGACGCGAAGGTCGCCGGGTCCTCGGGGGGCGGCCGGAAGAACAGCCCTGTGATCAACGGCTCGTCGTCCTCGCTGGCGGCGAGCTGCAGCTGCCAGCGGCTCGACCCGGTGTCGATCTCGGCGACGAGCTCGGTGGGTGTGGCACTGTGCAGCGCGGTCACCTCGTAATCGCCGGCGAACTGGATGAACACGCCGCGCAGCTCGGCGGCCGACAGCTCCGCTAGCACGATGTCGTCGAAGGCCGTCTCAAAGGCCTCCTCGGCCGGCGGGTCGGCCAGCGATTCCAGCACCCATGTCAGCCGGTCGGCGACCGGTGTGCCCTCGATGGCCGAGAGGTCGGCCGCCTCGGGAGCGGCGGCCGTGGTGCGTACCTCGGTGGGCGGTGCGCTCCCGCTCTCCGTGGCACCGGTCGGGGTGGACCCGTTGTCGCCGGTGATGATCGGGATCACGATCGCCGCGCCGATCGCGGCCAGGGTGACGGCGACGATCAACCACGCGGCGCGGTGTGCCAGGTTGATCGTCCAGCCGCTGCCGCCGAAGCGCTTCGGCACCCAGAGGGCCGGATCGTCCTTGTTGATGTAGATCAGGCCGGCCACCCAGTTGGCGTCGTCGTCGCGGTGCACGGTGTCCGGCCGGACGGGCTCGTCCCGGGCCTCGGTGCGCAACCGGTGGCCGGCCTGCCCGGTGCGGATCGCTACGGCGATCAGCGCCGCACCGGCGACCAGTACCGGGACCGTGCTCACGGCCATCCAGCCGCCGCTTGGCGGGACGACGTCCCAGATCATCAGCGCCGTCACGAGCATGGTCAGGTTCATCCCAGCCGCGAGCGCCAGCACGGACCTGGCCATGGCGGACGCGTACCGGCGGTACTGGTCCGCGGATGCCCGGGGGGCGATGGCTACCAGATCGGCCTTGCTGCGCAGCGCGATCGCGGGCAGGCCGAGTAACAACGCGGTCAGCAGCAGTTGAAGGCCCACCAGCCCGAAGGCGGACCACACGGTTGTTTCGGCGAACCGGTCGGGGCCGCCGGAGCCGATATGCGTCGGGATCCGCTCCGGCAGCGACGGATAGCGGAGCACTCCTACCAGCACGGTCGCGGCAGCGATCATCGCCGCGGGAACCGCCCACGGCCACGGGTAGGGCTCCGGCGAGGTCCGCAGCGACGTGTCGGCGGCGACGGTCTGCCGGACGCCCTCGTACCATCCCTCGGCCTGCTTGGCGGCGAGCACGGTGCGCCTGGCCGCGAGGTAGGGGATCAGCCAGGCCACCAGTGGGGCGATCGAGGCGATGGTCAGCACGGCGGACGGCGGGACGAGGGACGCGAGCGCGGCCAGGAGCGTGGCGACCACCGCCATGGCCACGACCACGTCGCGGCGGTACCGGCGCGTGGCCTGGGCGATCACGGGTGCGTCGACGTGGCTTTCGGGCACCCGGACCCCGAACGGCACGGTGGACCGGGCGATCCACGGGAGCAACAGCAGGATCGCGCCGATCGAGGCGACGATCAGGACAATGAGGGCGATCGTCAGGGTCATTTGCCTCCTTCGTGGTGGAAGCCGGCCACGATGCGCCGGCAGCGGTCAACGATCTCTTCGGCGGGCATGCCATGGGCGACGGCCTCGGCGAGCAACGTCCGCGCCCGGGCCTCCCACCCCTCGGCGAACCCGGGCTCCGGCGGCCCGGTGCAGGGATCGCGGAGAACGACGGCTCCCGACTTGCGGCTCAACCGCAGCAGTTGCTCGCGGCGTAGCAGGTCGTACGCCTTGTTCACGGTGTGGAAGTTGATCCCGAGGTCGGAGGCCAGCTGCCGGGTTGCGGGCAGCGGGTCGCCAGCGCGCAACTGGCGCTCGGCGAGGCCCTCGACCACACGGTCTCGGAGTTGCTGGTAGAGGGGGACGTCGCTGTCCAGGTCGAGGGTCACGATCACGGCACTGGTCCTTTGTTATATATCAGATAGAATAATAGAGCCATGCCAGCTGTCAACCGGGTGGCAGGACGATCGACTTGACTTCGATCGAACTCCCGTTCGACCATAAAGTATGAGCGTCCAGCCAGTGGCCGGGTCGGTGGCGGCGGTGCGGCGTTCCGGCGGGCCGCCGGACGCCGGGCAGCTTCCCGTGCTGCCGGCGCTGCGCGGGCTGCTGCCAACCGGCCTGCCGCGCGGGCAGGCGGTGGCGGTCGACGGCATGGGGGCGCTGCCGCTCGCCCTTGTGGCGGGGGTGGTGCCGGCCGGGGAACCTGCCGCCGACCGGTGGTGCGCGCTCGTGGGGGTTCCCGAGGCCGGGGTGCTCGCCGCGGCCGGCATGGGGGCCGACGTGGCCCGGTTGCTGCTCGTTGACGAGCCGGGGGAGCGCTGGCCCGACGTGGTGGCCGCGCTGCTGCCCGCGGTCGAGGTGGTCCTGCTGCGCCCGCCGTCCACCCCGTCGGTCGGGGTGAACCGGCGGCTGTCCGCGCTGGCGCGCCAGCACGGGGCCGCGCTGCTGGTGGCTGGCCCCTGGGAAGGCGCGTACCTGCGGTTGCGGGTGGGGACGTCGCTGTGGGTTGGGCTCGCCGACGGGCACGGCCGCCTCCGCGGACGCCGGGTGAAGGTCGTCGCCGAAGGGCGCGGAGCCGGCGGGCGACCGCGCGCCTCATGGCTGTGGCTGCCGGCGGAGGACGGGTCGGTGGCCGGCGCCGATCTCACGGCCGTCCCGGCGGCACCGGACCTCGGGGTGGCCGGATGACCCGGGTGCTCGTCCTCTGGTGCCCCGACTGGCCGGTCGTGGCCGCGGGCGCCGACCTTCAGCGGGCCGCCGCTGTGGTGGCCGACGACCGGGTTGCCGCCTGCACGGCCGCCGCCCGGTCCGCCGGCGTCCGGCGGGGCCAGCGGCTGCGCGACGCCCAGCGGCACTGCCCCGGGCTCGCCGTCCAGGAGGACGACCCGGATGCCCAGGCGCGGCTGTTCGAGCAAGTCGCCACCGCCGTGGAGGCGTGCTGTCCCCGGGTCGAGGTCGTCCGGCCCGGGTTGCTGGCCGTCCCGGTGCGCGGCCCCGCCCGGTACTACGGGAGCGAGCAGGCGGTGGCCGACACCGTCCGCGCGGCGGTGTCCGGCGCAGGGTTCGAGTGCGCGGCCGGCGTGGCCGACGGGTCGTTCGCGGCCGCGCTCGCCGCGAGGGTGGCGCCGGCGGGCATCGTCGTCCCGCCGGGACGGACGGCGGAGTTCCTCGCGCCCCAGCCGGTGTCGGTGCTGGACCGGCCGGAGTTGACCGGCCTGCTGGTGCGGCTGGGTATCCGGACGCTCGGTGACCTGGCGGCGCTGCCCGCCCGCGACGTGCTGGCCCGGTTCGGCTCCGACGGGGCCGAGGCCCACCGGCTGGCCCGGGGCCTGGTGGCCCGCCCGCCGGCCACCCGCCCGCCGGGCGAGGACCTCGCCGCTGAGGAGGGCTTCGACCCGCCGCTGGACGCCGAGGCGGTGGTCTTCGCCGCCAAGGGGGTTGCCGAGCGGCTGCACGCCAACCTGGGTGCGCGCGGGCTGGCCTGCGTCCGTGTGGAGGTGGAGGTGACGACCTCCGACGGGCGGAAGTGGTCGCGGCTGTGGCGGCACGACGGTCTGTTGTCCGCCACCGCGGTTGCGGAGAGGGTGCGCTGGCAGGTGGATGCGTGGCGGGCCGTCACCCCCGGAGCGTCCGACGCCGTCGACGGCGGGGTGACTCGGCTGCGGCTAGCGCCCGACCAGTTGGTTGTCGATAGCGGTCACCAACTCGCGCTGTGGGGCTCGGACGTCGCCGGCGACGCGGTCGAACGGGCGGCCGCCCGCATCCAGAGCATGCTCGGCCATGCCGGTGTGACGCGCCCGGTGCTCTCCGGCGGGCGTGGGCCCGGCGAGCGGGTCGTGCGGGTGCCGTGGGGCGACCGTCTGGAGACAGCCGCCCGGGCCGATCCGTCGCAGCCCTGGCCGGGCCGGGTGCCGGAGCCCGCGCCGGCGGTGGTGCACCCGGAGCCGCTGCCGGCCACGCTCACCGGCGTGTCCGGCGAGCCGGTCACGGTCAGTGGGCGTTGCGAGGTCTCGGCACCCCCTGCGGTGCTGGAGGTCGGTGGCACGGCCCTGCCGGTCACCGGGTGGGCCGGGCCCTGGCCGGCCCGCGAGCGGTGGTGGGATCCCGCGGCCGCCCGCCGGAGGGCCCGTATCCAGGCCACCACCGACGACGGCCGCGCCTGGCTGCTGCTCGTCGAGCGCGGCCGGTGGCTGGTGGAGGCGACGTACGACTGAGCACTCATCCCGAAGTTGATCATGGGCGATCTCTGCCAAAGCACGAGCCGTTGGCAGAGATCGCCCATGATCAACGCAAGAGGGTGACGGCCAGGACGAGGGCGGCGCAGGCCGCGGCAGGAAACGCGGCGCCGGCCAGCCGCACCCACGGCCGGCCATAGAGCCGGACCGGCATCTCGGGCCACCGGCGGCCCCTCGCCACGGCCGCAGCCGCGAGCCCGCCCACGCCGAGCACCCAGACGACTGGAGGGATCACGTCCCAGGTACCGATGTTGCGGACCACGAGCAGCACGAAGATCCCGGTCGACACGTCCCTGACCAGGCCAAGCCGGTCGGGGCGCCGGTTGGCGAGCACGATGAGCCCGCCGATCAGCGCGCCGCCCAGCGTGATCGCCACTCTCCACCACGACGCTCCGCCGGCGCCGCTCGGGTCTGCGCCCAGCAGCCGGAGCCCGATCGCGTCCACCGGGCGGTCGGTGTTGCCGAGCACCACGACGCCCATCCCCGCCGCGGCGTCGTACCCGGCCCAGGCCCGGAAGCCGCCGGTGCCGCCGTTGTGCCAGGTCACCTCCCGCCCGTCGATGGTCTCGGTGAACCAGCCGTACCCGATCCGCTCCCCGTCTCCGGCGTCGAAGCGCGGCGTCGCGGCGTCCGCTCCGGGCGCCGTCCCGTCCAGCAGCGCGCGAAGCAGCATGGCGAGGTCGTCCGCCGTGGACCACACCCCGGCACCCGCGCCGGACCACCCCTGTCCCAGCCACGGGTCCGCCGGCAGGCCGCTCACCAGGGAACCGTGCGCCCGGTTCTCGGGAAGTTCGGACTCGGTGGCGGCGACCACCGTTCCGGCCATACCGAGCGGTTCCAGGATGCGGGCGGTGAGCAGGTCCCGGTACGGCGTGCCGGCGTGCTCGGCGAGCGCGAGGCCGAGCAGTGCCATGCCAAGGTTCGAGTAGGACACCTCTCCCTTGCCGCCCGCGGACGCCGCGGCGGCGTCGGCCAGCACTGCGTCCGAGTCGTAGCTGGCGTACGGGTCGGCTCCGGTGATGTTTGCCACCCAGCCGCGGGCGAGCGACAGCGGCGTCGTTCGCAGCCGCGGCAGCCCGGAGCGGTGGGACGCGAGCTCGGCCAGCGTTGCGCTCCCGACACCGTCGTCGCTGAAGTTCACGTCCGGCAGCAGGTCGGAGACCGGCGTGTCCGGGTCTATGCCGCTGTCGGCGAGCAGCATGCCGGTCAGCCCCTTGGTGATCGAGCCGATCTCGAACGGAGTCGATCCGTCCACCGGCTGCGGGTCGGGGCCGCCGGTGTCGCCGACCCCCGCGGTGCGGACGGTACCGTCCTCGACGAGGGCGACCGACAGCCCGCGGTAACCGTTCTCGCCCGCCGCGTCCCGGAGCTGCTGCGCTAGCGCGGCGTCCCCAGTCGTCTCCGGTCCGAGGTGGGGAGGGTGCGGCATGACCGCGACGGCCACCACGGCGGCCGCGGCTCCAGCGAGGGTGACGGCGGTCGGAACGCGGGAGTTGCGGGCCACGAGGGCTACCTCCTTGCGGCCGTGAGGACGACGAGCAACGGGATGACCTTTTCCGGCGGCACCGCGTACCGCCCGCGTCCCGCGGCGCGCAGCCAGCCCGCACTGACCAGCTGGCGCAGGTGGTGGTAGAGCTGGCCCGTCGTGCCGAGCGCAGGGTTGCGCTGCAGCTCGGTCACGGTGCGGGTCCCCGTCAGGATGAGGCCGATCAGCAGCAGCCGGACGGGATGCCCGAGCGCCCCCAGAGTGGCGGCCCGGTCGGACGCGAGCTCCTCCCAGTCGGCGTCGACGAGCTCCTCGGCCGGCACGCCGGCCTGCCACTCGTAGTGCTCGCCGGTGGGCAGCGGGACGGCCCCTGTGAACAGCACTCCGCCGCCCGGCAGCCGGCGCTTGAGCCCCTCGAGCGCCCAGAACACCTCGGAGCTTGCTGTCGGCTCCGGCGCGCCGGCCCGCTCGAGCGCCGCGACTCGCTTTTCGAGCGCTGCGATGCGGTCCGCGAGTTCTCCGGTCACAACATACGACGATACGTAATTTCGTAGGAACGTGCTAGGGCGCAATACTGACGGGACTGTGAAGAGCGTCACGGTGCCGCCTGAGCGGCTCGAGAGGTGGCTCGCGGGCTTCGCCGAGCGGCACGGGCCGGTGTCTCACGTCGCGACGCCGGAGACGGTGACGGTGACGGCCGCAGACGGCGCGACCGCGGAGTGCACCGTGCCGTTCCCGCCGCTGGCGGTGGACGAGAGGCGGCCGTACGGCGGGCTGGTCGACCACGCGTTGCGCGACCGCGTGGTGGGCGTGGTTCTGGTGCGACGGGGCGGGTACGCGGCGGGCGTGTTCGGCGGCCGTGACCTGGTCGCCTCCAAGGTCGGCTCGCGGCACGTGCTGGGACGCAGCGCGGCCGGCGGCCAGTCGCAGCAGCGGTTCGCTCGGCGGCGGGACAAGCAGGCGCGGGAAGCGTTCGAGGCGGCGGCCGGCGTCGCGGCGCGGGTGCTCGCCCCATACGCCGAGCGGCTGGACGCGGTGGTGCTGGGCGGCGACCGCCGCGCCGTCGACCAGGTGATGGGCGACCCGCGGCTGCGTCCGCTGCACGACCTGGTGACGCCGCGCCACCTCGATGTCCCCGACCCGAAGCTGGCGGTGCTCCGGGAGGCGGCCGACCGGTTCCGGGCGGTGCCGATCCGGGTGGCCGAGCCGGTGAGGGAGCGTCCGGCTCGATGATCGGGGTGAGTCTGGTGACTGCCTGGAGTCACCAGACTCACCCCGATCTTGAATTCGAAAATAAGTTCGTATAAGGGGTTCCGACCAGGAGATCAATCTGCTAGGGTCGGAACATGAATCGAGCGTACGTACCCAACATGGAGACGAGCGCGGCGGTTGAGCCGCGACGGGCTCCGATGGGAGTTGGGGACGTGTACCCGATCCCACCGAGTGGGTACGACCGGCTGCGGCACGCACGGGTGCTTGCCGAATTCGAGCGCGGAGACGACCCGTGGCTGGACGAGTGGCTGGACGGCGGCTGGGAGGGGCCGACCGTAGAGGATGAGGAGGCGCTGGGGGAGGACGAGGCTCCCGCCGAGCCGATGGTGGAGGACGAGGAGGAGTACGAGCCGCCGCTGGTGACGGCGGAGGACGACCCGGCGGCGGGGTTGGAGTGGCATCCCGCGTCGCGGGTGCCGCAGGTGTTGCCGGCGGACGTGGAGGGGATGCCCGGCGGCGCAGGGCTGGCCGCAGCACTCGCCGGCGCGAAGTTGCGCCGCCTGGGGGCGTACGAGCTGGTGGAGTACGTCGCCGCGTGCGAGCGGGTGGCCGCGACGGCGCTGGCGTGGCAGGCGGCGGCGATCGCGGAGCTGACCACCCGGGTCGAGATGCGCCCGCAGGTCGATGCGCGGGCGCGCGAGCGGACTCCGGTGGTGTCGCCGCAGCGAGCCACCGCCGTGGAGGTGGCGGCCCGGTTGCGGGTGGCGCCGCACGACGGCGATGCGCTGGTGTCGCGGGCGGGCTACCTGACGAGCGTGCTCACCGACACGTACGCCGCGTGGGCGGCGGGCTGGCTGTCGACGGAGAAGGCGGACCTGATCGGGCGGACGCTGTGCCGCCACGAGGACGAGCTGGCGCGAGCGGTGGAGGCGGTAGTGCTCCCGCGGGCGGCCGGCCTGACGGTGGAGTCGCTGCGGCGGTTGATCAACCGCACGGTGCTCCGGCTGGATCCGGAGGGAGCCGAAGAACGTCGGCGGGCGCGGAAGAAGGAGCGGTTCGTCCGCATCACCCCCGCGGAGGACGGCATGGCCTGGATCGAGGCCTATGTGTCCGCCGAGGATGCCGCCGCGGTCGAGGCCGTGCTGTCCGCCGGTGCGGCCGCCGTCAAGCGAGATGACCCGGACGTCGGCGGAATGGCTGCCCGGCGTGCCGACGTGCTTACCCGGCTGGCCTGGGCGGCGCTGGCCGCTGGGCGCATCGGCGGCTGCACTCGCTGCGGCGATGGCTTCGGCCTAGCCGACGCACAGGGCCGCCCTGTCACCGTCAACATCACCATCCCACTGAGCAGCCTGTCCGGAGCTGGCGACCAGCCGGGAGAGCTCGCCGGCTTCGGGCCCGTCACCGCTGACGTCGTGGCCGGCCTGCTCGGGCAGGCCACCGTACGACGGCTGCTCACGGACCCTGTCTCCGGAGCACTGCTCGACGTCGGGCGCACCCGCTACCGGCCGCCTGCCGCACTGGCCGAGCACATTCTGCTGCGCGACGTCACCTGCGTGTGGCCGGGCTGCGACCGCCCCGCTACCGGCGCCGGTATCGACATCGACCACACCGTCCCCGCCAGCCGCGGCGGGCCGACCGCGCATCACAATCTCGGCTCTTTCTGCGAGCACCACCACACCGTGAAGGACAACGCCGGATGGGACGTCGCCCAACCGGAGCCGGGGCGGTTCGTGTACCGATCACCGACCGGGCACACCTACACCCGCGAACCGCAGCCCACCGGGCCAACCGTCGACGACGACGCCGATCCCGACCCTCCGCCGTTCTGACCGGTGTTCTGACGGGGCACGATCATGGGGTGGCACAACCCGCCGATCTCGTGGCGGGAGT
>CAZMXH010000050.1:6061-14083 GCA_964570165.1 uncultured Actinomycetes bacterium | reverse complement strand
GCGACCACCGGAAGCCCCGAAAGTCCAGCTTCGATCACGACCCCAGGCACTCCCTCGCTGTCACTCGACAGGGCCATCACGTCTGCCGCGGACAGCACAGCGTCCGGTCCGTCGGTGGAGCCGACGAAGACCACCCGGTCGGGTGCCGCTCGGCCGGCCAACTCGACCAGCGCATGGCGTTCGGGACCATCGCCCGCGACGACCAGAACGACATCCTCCAGCCGGCCGACTGCCTCGATGGCCACGTCCACCCGCTTTTCAGGGCTGAGGGCGCCGATCATCGCCACCACGTCCCTGTCCGGATCGATCCCGAGCGCCTTCTTCGCCACCAAACGGTCGGCTGGCCCGGCAGGGCGGAAACGCTCTCCCGAACGACCGTTGGGGATCACCGTGACCTGTTCCGGCGCCAGCCCGTAGTGGCTGATCAGTGCATCCCGTGCGCCCGGCGAAATCGCTGCGACAGTGGTGGCGCGGCGGATCAGCCAGCGCACTCGCAGGCGCCGCGCAACCGACGCTGCCCAGTAGCGAGGGTCACCGATGCTCAGATAGACGAACGGTCTCCCGAGCCCGGCGAGACCAAGGCCGCAGGCGAGCAGCGTGCTGGATCCGTGAGCGACGACGACCTTGGCCCCTGCGGCGCGGGCGCGCAGGGCACGGGTGCCGGAGATGCTGAACCTGCGGTCGGCGAGCGCCGGGACCGGCAACGAGCGTCCACCTGGGCCGGGCTCCACGCAGCGAATATCCGAGCGAACGCCGCGTGCCACGAGCGCCTGGTGCAACTCGTACCCGAAAGTCTCGGCGCCGCGGCGCTCGTTCGTTGCCAATACATGAAGGACGTCAAGGTCCACAGGCATCACAGTGCCATGCCAAGGCCGGGGTGTGCCTGCTGGACCATCGGCCCCCGTCGGGCAAGGGCTTATTCAGTTCGGGGCTACTTGCGTGCAGCCCTGGCAACGCGAGTATTCTTGAGACGCTTCGGGGGGAGTCATGTCTGGTGGGGGGCACCATATGACGGCTGAGTCCACAGTCGGCTCGGAGGTCACCGTACGCAAGGGGCGGCTGTCACGCCTGGCGTCCGTGGCGGCCAGGATCCGAGTGGATCTGCCGTTCGCGCTGTTCGATGTGGTCTTCGTCGTCGTCGCGTTCGGCGCGATCCTGTTGCTGCGCTTCGACGGTCTGGTGCCCGAGCAGTTCTGGCGGCAGTACATCACCGCGCTGCCGCTCATCGCCCTCGTGACTCTTGCGATGAACTGGCTGTGGGGCCTGTACGGGCAACTGTGGCAGCACGCCAGCGTGCTCGAAGCGCGGCGCATCATCCTTGCCACGTTCTGCACCGGAACGGTGCTCGTCGCCACAATGGTGTTCGGGCCGCGACTGCTGCCGCTGTCCGTCATCGGACTCGGATGCCTGCTGTACGCGGTGCTGGCCGGAGCCGCGAGGTTCCAGTCCCGGCTGTTCGCGCTGCACCGTGAGCAGAGCGACCGGCCCGGGCTGCGGGTGCTCGTCCTCGGCGCCGGGCAGTCCGGCGCGGCGCTCGTACGGGAGATGCTGCGCAACCCGCGGGATGGGCTCATCCCGGTGGCCATGCTCGACGACGACCCCCGCACGCAGGGTCGCCACTGTCTCGGCGTACCGGTTGTCGGTCCGATCAGCGATCTTCCAAGAGTCGCGACTGAACGGCGCGCGCATCAGGCTGTGCTGGCCATCACCGACCCGCGAGCGGAGACGGTGCGCCGCGCGGCCGACTTCGCGGACAAGGCGGAGATCCCGCTTCGGGTGCTGCGCGGGGTCTCCGAACTGGTACGCGGGCACATCACCTTGCGCGATGTACGCGACCTGCGTATCGAGGACCTGCTCGGCCGTGAACAGGTGGTGACCGACCTGGACGCCGTGCACGCGTTGCTCACCGGCCGCCGCGTCCTTGTCACCGGTGCCGGGGGGTCCATCGGTTCGGAGATCGCTCGCCAGGTCGCCGAGGCTGATCCGGCGGCGCTTCTGGTGCTCGACCACGACGAGACCCACCTTCACGACCTGTGCTCCGGGCTCGTCGGGCCGGTCGCGGACGAACGCACCGTCCAACTGCTGGCCGACATCCGCGACCGCGACGTCATGATGCGGCTCTTCAAGCGCTATCGCCCCGAGATCGTGTTCCATGCAGCGGCCCACAAGCACGTCCCAGTGCTCGAGCAGCATCCGGTCGAGGCGGTGCGCACCAACGTGCTTGGCACTGTCAACGTGGTCGACGCGGCGACCGAGGTGGACGTCCGACACCTGGTGTTCATCTCTACCGACAAGGCGGTCAACCCCAGTTGCGTCATGGGCGCGTCGAAGAAGCTGGGAGAGCAGGTGACCCTTGCTCGCGGGCCCGCGGAGCGGAGGTTCTGCGCGGTGCGGTTCGGCAACGTGCTCGGTAGCCGGGGCAGCGTGATCCCCACATTCCTGCATCAGATCAACAACGGTGGTCCCGTCACGGTGACCGACCCGCGGATGACGCGGTTCTTCATGAGCATCCGGGAGGCCGTGCAACTCGTACTTCAAGCGGCTGCGATGTCCGAGGGCCGGGACGTGTTCGTCCTTGAGATGGGTGAGCAGGTGCGCATCCTCGACCTCGCCCAGCGGATGATTCGGCTTTCTGGTCGGCATGTCGCCGACATCGAGATCCGCATAACTGGTGTACGGCCAGGTGAAAAGCTCATCGAGGAGTTGCACGCTCCGGACGAAAAGCTAGAACCCACCGGTCACACTGCGATTCGCCGGCTTCATCCCACTACGATGTCATGGGTGAATCTCAGCGCGGCGATCGAGCGGCTGGAGGCCGCCGTGTCCACCGGCGATGACGCCGGTGCCAAAGCCGAGCTGTTCCAGCTCGCCGTGACCGCCAGCCAACCCGCAGTCGACCAGGTGAGCGTGGTCCGGTAGCGATGGTCATCGTCGAGTACCTCAAGATTTTGGGGCGTCGCTGGCGCCTGGTTCTGGCGTGCATCGCGATCGCCGCCACGGCGGGCTGGGTTTTCTCGCCCGAGGAACCGCAGGAGCCGGCCGGATCCGGCTACGCGGCCACACTGACGCTCATCCCGACGCCGCAATCGACTGACTCGGTCAATCTGCATCTCGCCGCGCACCTGGCGACGACACCCGACGTGGCCAACATCGCCATGCAGAGCCTGCCGCCGGGCGTTGCGCCCAGAGGACCGGAGGCCATCACCGCCGGCGTCAGCGCGGAGGCGGGCTCACTGACTATCACCGCGACCGACAAGGAGCAGGTGCGCGCCGGCATGCTCGTCCGCGCCTACGCCGAAGCCACGATCGAGTTCTTCAAGCAGACCACCGTGGAGACCGAAGACGAGGCCCTGGAGGATCTCCAGGAGCAGCTCGCCGAGATCGCGCAAAACATCGAGGACATCCAGAGCGAGCAGGAGACAGATCCAGAGAACCGGCTGCTGGAGGCTCAACTCGAAGCCGAGGTCGGCCGCTACGGCGACGTAAGCCAGCAGATAGCCGAGCTGAGAAGCGGAGAGGAGCCCGACGCGCCGCTGGAGGTGGTCGGCACCGCCCAGATCGCCGAGCTCGACACCGGCATCAGCCCTCCGTCCGACCGCCGGGCAAGAGCGGCGCTCGCGGGCGCGCTCGGGCTGGTGCTGGGCCTAGGACTTGCGCTCACCGTCGACCGGCTCGACTCGCGGCTCCGCGACCGGGAGGACGTGGAAGAGGCATTCGGGTTGCCGGTCCTCGTCGAGGTTCCGCGGATCGGTCGCCGCGCCCGGGCCGACAACGCCGTCGTGACCATGACGCGGCCGGATGGCGCGGTCGCCGAGGCATACCGTTCGTTGCGTTCGGCCATCACGCTGGTCGCCCAGGGCCGGAGAGTCCGCGATGACGCTGCGCCGAACCGCACGCTGTACGAACTGCCGCAGGTGCTTGTCATCACCGGAGCGCAGGGTGACGAGGGCAAGTCGACGACCGTGGTCAACCTCGCCGCCGCGTTGGCCGAGACCGGCAGGTCTGTGCTCGTGATCGACTGCGACTTCCGGAAGCCGGAGGTCCACCAATACCTTGAGCCGGAGCCGGGAATCGGGCTGGCCGACCTCGTCGAGGCGAATGTCGCGGGCAACCTCGATCTGGTCATGCGAGCCACGACAGTGAACCGTGTCCACCTGGTTACCAGTGGCGACGGGGTCCGGCAGCCAGCCGCCGCGTTGTCCCGGCTGTCCGGGATCATCGCCGAGGCTCGCGGCCGCGCCGATGTCGTCCTCGTCGACACCAGCCCGCTTCTCGTGACGAGCGACGCACAGGACGTGCTGCAGTACGCAGACGGCGTCCTCACCGTGTGCCGGTTCGCCCGCACCACCTATGAGCAGGCTACTCGGGCCCGGCGTCTGCTACAGCGGGCCGACGTAACGCTGCTCGGCGTCGTGCTCACGGGGACGGCACCACACCGCGGCACGCCGTACGGCCAGCCGAGCAGGCGCCAGGCCGCCTGGGCCAAGGTCACCCGCTGGCTGACGAGGTCCTCTGGGCCCGACGACCTGGACACCCCGCAGCACGCCCGTTCTCGACGGAGGGGGTCCCCAGAGGAGCTCGCGGTGAGGCGGCAGGCCGACTCCACCTACCAGGGCCTGACGTGGGACGAGGAGAACGAGTCGAGTCGCCGGGCACGCTCGCGCGCGCCTCGCTGACGCCGCGCCTGATCCGGCGTCCTGGGGGTAAGACGTCCATGGAGGGGGACCGTGCAGCCGCAGTACAGCCGCGCCGAACGCGCGGTGTGGCGACGCGCGAGCGGCGGGGTCCTCGTTCTGCCCTCCTCCGGCCGCGAGGTTGTGGCGTTGACCGGCACGGGCGAGGATGCGTGGGACTTGCTCAGCGAGGCGCACACCGCTGCAGGCCTAGCCCAGCGACTCGCCGAGCGCTACGACGCGCCCTGCGAAACGATCATGACCGAGCTCGCTCCAATCCTGGACGACCTGACCGACCGTGGTGTGCTCGTTCGGAAGGCTCAGCAATGACCCGTCCGGGCACCGCCGCGCTGCTGCGAACCGTCGCGGCGCACGGGCTGCCGAGCTACTCGGGCACCGTCCCGACCGCTCCGGCGGCAGACGACGCCTGGCAGGACCTGCTGTTCGGCGCTCGCAGCGAGCGCATCGTCGCCCTGCTCGCACGTGCCGTCGCCGATGGCCTGGTTCCCGCTAGCGATACCCAGATAGCCGAGGTCGTGGGCCTCGACATGCAGGCAATGGCCAGCGTGCTCGCCTTGGAGGCAACGCTGCTGCGGGTCGCCGACCTCCTTGACGAGGCGGAGGTCCCATTCCGGGTGCTCAAGGGTGCGGCGGTAGCCCACTTGGACTACCCAGATCCAGCGCTGCGAGAGTTCGGCGACATCGACCTGCTGATCCGACCAATCGACCTCGACCGGACGATCGGGCTGCTGGCGCGCCACGGGTTCACTCGGCGCTTCCCGGAGCCCAGGCCGGGGTTCGACCGCCGGTTCACCAAGAGCGTCAGCGTCGTCGATAAGGGCGGTCTCGAACTGGACCTGCACCGCACGTTTGCCCCCGGAGGCTTCGGCCTCCGAGTGCAGCCAGCCGCCCTGTGGGATGCCCCAGCCGCCTCGTTCGCTGTCGGCGGCCGCTGCCTGCCCGCGCTGGGCCTCGAGGAACGCGTCGTCCACGCCTGCTACCACGCAGTGCTCGGCAACTCGCCGCCGCGCCTGGTGCCGCTGCGCGACATCGCCGAGTTGCTGCTGCGAGGGTCCCCCGACCCGCACCGGGTACGCGCGCTGGCCGCATCGTGGCGCGGAGAGGCGGTTGTCGCGCACGCTATCCGCACCACGTGGGCAACACTGCGGCTGACCGAGCCCGTCGAGCTTTCCGGCTGGGCCGCGTCCTTCATCGCCAGGCCGGCTGAGCGCCGCGAACTGCGTCGTGCGACATCGCCGACGTACAGCTACCCCGTCCAGGCCCTCGACGCGGTGCGCGCGATCCAGGGTCCGCGGAGCCGCCTCGCCTACCTGTCGGCGCTCGCCTTCCCGCGCCGCAGCTACCTTCGCGGCCGGCACACCGGCCTCGCCTCTCGCGCCCGCTACGCCATCGCCGAACTGCTCGGCGCCCGTACGACGACAAGGTGGACCATGCCCGACCACAACCTCGCCGACCACGCATCCTCCGTGCGGCGCACCGAAATGTCCGTCTCCGACAGTCCGACCGCTCGCGCGCCTCTGGCAGTGCTCGGTGGTGACCCTCAGTTTCCCAGCGGGCTTCCTCTGACCCGGGTGGTCATACCCGATCGAGAACGGCTGAGCCAGCGACTCGAGGCGATCTTCGACAGCGGGATGCTCACCTCCGGGCCGAACGTCGCGGAACTGGAGGAGCGCGTCGCCGATCTGCTCGACGTCCCTCATGTCGTCGCGGTCGCGAGCTGCACGACGGGTCTGATGCTCGTCCTGCAGGCGGTCGACGCCACCGGGTCGGTGCTCATGCCGAGCTTCACGTTCGCGGCTACGGCGCACGCGGCGGCCTGGGCCGGCGGGCGTCCGGTTTTCGCCGACGTGGTCGCGAACTCCCTGACGCTCGACCCGGACGATGCCGCCGCCCGGCTTCCCGGGGCACGCGCGCTCATGGCCACCCATGTCTACGGGACGCCGTGCGACGTGGAACAGCTCGACAAGATCGCCGCGGCCGCCGAGGTGCCGGTGATCTACGACGCCGCGCACGCGCTGGGCAGCAAGCGCCGCGGCAAGGCCATCGGCGGCTTCGGGACCGCTGAGGTATTCAGCCTGAGCCCCACGAAGGTCGCTCCTGCGGGTGAGGGCGGGCTGGTGGCGACCCACGACGCGGGGGTCGCCGAGCAGGTACGGCTCGCCCGCAACTACGGCAACCCAGGGGACTACGACTGCCGGGTGGCGGGCCTCAACGCGCGCATGTCCGAACTGCATGCCGCCGTCGGGCTGGCGACGCTGACCGAGCTACCCGAGCGGGTACAGCGTCGCAACGAGTTGGTGCACGTCTTCGTGGAGCGGCTCGCCGGCGTTCCCGGCATCCGGCTGCCGGAGGTGGATGCTGCCGACCTTTCGACGTACAAGGACCTGACGCTCATCGTCGACGAGCAGCAGTACGGCCTCGACGTCCCCGGGCTCAACGCCGCCCTGGCCGCTGAGGGCGCCGACTGCCGCCGCTACTTCTACCCACCTGTGCACCGGCAGCGGGCGTACGCACACCTCGGCCCGCCGGAGGAGTTGCCGGTGACAGACGCGCTCGCGCCGCGCGTGCTGACCTTGCCGCTGTGGACGCAGATGAGCGACGACACCGTGCGGCAGCTTGCCGACCTGGTCATCCGCTGCCACGAGTCGGCGGCCGCGGTGCGAGAGGCGCTCGCCCGCGCCGGCCGCCGCCGAGACTCGGGCCAGACAAGTCCCTGAGCTGCGATGTCGGGCCCGGTGCCTCGGACAAGACGGGTGGGCTCGGAACCCCGCCCAACACCCAAGCCCGGGCTGGTTGTCGTACCGGTCGACGGCGAGACCGTGGTCTACGACCCGGACTCTGATGTCCTGCACCGGCTGGACGGCCCTGCCTCGGCGGTCTGGTCGCGACTGGATGGCAATACGCCGGTGCAAGCTCTCGCGAGCCAGATCGCCGCCGAGTTCGATGCGCCTGAGGAGACCGTCCGCAGGGACGTGGCGGCGCTCACCGGCACGCTCTGGGAGCGTGGCCTGCTCGACGGTTCACCGGTAGCGGAACCCGCGCCGCCCGTGCCCGACGAGGGTGTCGGCCGCCTGCCGGCCTCCACCGTGCTACCGCCAGCCTCGACGCTGTACAGCGTGGGCCGCTACCGCGCCCTCGAGCACGCCTTCGAGGTGGCGACCAGCGATGCCGCCGTGCGTGACTACCTGGCTGAGGTTCTCGCGGACTTGGCCGCACCCGGCGGCGCCGCGGCGACGTCCCGCTACGAACTGGTTGAGCGCCCTCCGGGCGTGGTGAGAGGGCGATGAACGGGGTCACCCCCCCGGGCTCCCGACCTCACCCCCCGGAC
>CAZMXH010000050.1:0-6051 GCA_964570165.1 uncultured Actinomycetes bacterium | reverse complement strand
CCTGTTTGAGCGCCCCCCGGGCGTTCATCATGGGATACCACGGTAACCCGCCCCGCGGATACCACATATCTCCCTTGACCCACGCCAGGAGGTGGCGCGCGTTGGACGGTGGGTCGTCCGGCATGGCGATGAGATCGTCCTCTCGACAGACTGGCGAGACCGGGCGCTGTACTCGCTGCTGTGGCATATCAATGCCGAGACCATCCGGCGGTCGGCGCCGCGCTACCCGATCGTGCACGCGGCCGCCGCGACGTACGCGGACATGGCCGTACTGCTGCCAGCACCGTCGGACGCGGGCAAGACGACCACCGTCGCTGGGCTGGTCCGGGCCGGCTTCCGATATCTGACCGACGAGGCCGTGGCAATCGACCCGGATACGATGCTCGCGCTGCCATATCCGAAGGCGATGTCGGTCAACCGCGGCTCTTGGCAGGCCCTCGGCGATCTTCGCCCGCCACATGCGCACTTCGTCGCCGGCCAGTGGCAGCTTCCGGCACGGTCGATCCGTCCCGACGCGGTCGCCGAGCCGTCGTCGGTACGGTTCGCCGTACTGCCGCGCTACCGCCCCGGCGCCACCACCAGCCTCGAGCCCGTATCCCGTGCCGAGATGCTGGTGCAGCTTGCAGACTCGGCCTTCCATTTTCAGCGCGCGCCCCGGCGCAATCTCAGCGTGCTGGCCCGCATGCTCGAGGACGTTGAGTGCTACCGCCTAGCGCTCGGGGATCTCGACGAGGCCGTGCACCTTGTCGGTGAGCTCGTCAAGGACTGAACGGCGAACCACCCGCAGTCAGAACAGTTCGATGTCGCCCAGCGAGAGCTTCCACTCGTCAAGGCCCGGCATCGACTCGTGAGCGAGTGCCCTCCAGGTGAGCATCGGTCCTTGCCCCGGCAACCGGAGTAGGCCGGTGCTCGCCACCGTACGCAGCCCTAGCGCGTAGTCGGCGCCCGTCGTGCGCAACGCCGTCCTCAGCACCCGCCGAGCGACCGTGGCAGCCGGATCGGGCAGCAGCAGATCCCCGACGACAAGCTCCGTGGCGGCCCCCCGGCGACGAAGCCGGAATACCAGCATTCCGTCGCCGAGCGACGAACCCGCGAGCATCACCCGGTACGCGAGCGGCTCGAAGCCGTACCGCCAACGCAGGTACGAGGGCGTCCGCCGAGTCGCGACCCCGGCCGCCCTCGGCACCGCCTCCAGCAGATCCGCCACAGCGGACTCGTCGGCCAGCGCTTCGGCGACAGGGATGCCGGCCCCCGTTGGTATGGACCACAGCTCCGCCGGCACCCTCGCGGCGAAGATGCGTGGCAGGGCGGCCCCTGAAACCGGACGCAACCCGGTTGGCAGCCGCCCGACCTCGCGCCAGCCCATCTTCAGGTAGCCGGGCCGGCTCTTGTCGTTAGGGGTGTTGAAGACGAAGCCCACCCCGTCGTTCTGCAGTTCCTCGACGGCCCTCCGGGTGAGCGCGGAGAATATCCCCCGTCCCTGGTGATCGGGATGTGTGGCGGTGTCGACCGCCCGCACTGCGCGGACCGGACCTTCCGGCGTGTCGAACTCCCAGCGCATGAGCGTCCGGAAGCCCACCACCCGATCGCCGGCGACCGCCACCCACGCCGGCGATGCGCCGAACGCGTTCTCGCGGTGCTTCCAGGCGAAGAAGGCGGCGTTGCGCGGGTCTGGCCGACGGCCGAGCGCCGCCTCGATCAAACCGAGCACGGCGCCCTCGTCGTCCGACCGCATCGGCCGGATCGTCACGTCCGTGGCAGGCGCTGCCACGGCTCAGTGCCCCTCGGAACCGGCGTGCACGAGTTCTGCATAGGCAGCCTCGATGCGCCGTACCACGCGCCTGATGTCGAACTCGGCCCCTCGCTCGTACGCCGCCTCGCCGGCGCGCACCCGCCACGGCTCGTCCTTGGCCAGCCGCTGGTAGGCGTCCGCCAGCAGGTCGGGCCGGCCAGGCGGCACGACGATGCCCTCTCTGCCGTCGGTGACGGCGTCCGGCATCCCGCCCACAGCCGTCACGACGGCGGGTAGCCCGAGAGCCAACGCCTCCATCAGCGCCACGGGGAAGCCTTCGTAGTGCGACGCAAGGGTGAACACATCGCACCCGGCGAGCACCCGCACCGCGTCCGCGCGATAGCCGAGCAGCCGGAACCGGTCGCCGAGCCCGCGCCGCTCGTGCTCGGCATGGATCTCTGCCTCCAGGGGTCCCTGGCCCACAGCGACGAACCGCAGTCTGGGGTCCGCGTCCACTGCGATACGTGCCGCCTCAAGCAGCACTGGGTAGGCCTTCTGCGGCAGGTAGTTCGCGACCGTACCCACCACGATCTGGTCGGCAGCTAGGTCAAGCTCCGCCCGCACTGCTGCGCGCTCGGAACGGTGCTCGCGTACCTCGGCCACCCGGACGCCGTGCACAGCCACTTCTACCCGGTCGCGGTGGCGTGCGGACACCGATTCTCGTACCTGCTCGGAGACCGCGAAGTGCGCGTCGTCAAGACCATAGGTCAGGCGGTTCGCCACTCTGGTGAGCGTCTTGTATGTGTCCCAGCCGTTGTGCTCCGTAGCGACCAGCCGCGGGCGCTCCCGACCCATCGCGCGGACGATCGGTCGGGCCACTGCGGCGACCGTCGGCGAGTGCAGGTGAACGACATCGTAGCCTCCTGTCCGCAGCAGGCGACGTAGCCGCACCGCCCACCGGGGGTCCAGCATCGGCCGGACCCTGCCGCTGCCCCGGCCTAGGCAGTGCACGGTCACTCCGCTGTCGGCAAGCTGCGGCACGACGTGGTTCTTCCACGGCAACACGTATGCGACCTCGTAGTCGAACGCTGCCCGCTCGCGTTCTGCGGCGGCCGCGCCCAGAAGCCGCTCGGCTCCGCCCGGACCGAGTCCCTTGACCAGATGCAGGACCCGAAGCCGCCGATCAGTCATCAGTCACCGCCCGCCGCACATCGGCACGGCTGCGTTTCCCGGAGAATCCACGGTGACCGCCCACCTTGCCGATAGTCGTGCTGATCACGCGCAGTTGCTGTTGTTCGGCGGAACGAAGATGAGGGTTCTCCCCGCCCGCTGTGGCTGGTACCCCGTGGTCGGACGGGCGCGGCACCGGCCGTGCTGAACCACGAAGTCGACCAGTTCACAGCCGTCGCCGAGGTTGACGCGCACCGCACCGGTCGGTTCCAACGCCGCGAACGTGTCAGGAGCGGGGCCGTTCTCGAAGGCCCGCGTGCCGCCGAGGTTGAGATCACGTGGGCTGAAGTTGCCTGACTCGGCGATCAGATGCGCTCCGTCAACCGTCCACTTCATTCGGTACAACTCCGACTCGTGGCTGACCAGCGCCGCGACGAACGAAATGTCGCCAAGCGGCGTGCCCGCACCTGAGGCAGGCGTGGCCAACGAGTACACCACGGGAGCCGACCAGACCAGCGCGGCACCCACTACGGCACCCCGGCGGAGCAGAGTGCGCCGCGAGATACCCAGGCTCGCATCCATCGAGCCGCGCTTCGCACGATCCACTAACAGCCCCCCAAGCAGCAACCGCTCACTCTCAGAGATCCACCCGGCCGCACAGGCCCCCCAGGTGCCAGGTACGCTCATCATTTGTACGCCACAGCGGCGTCCTTTGTCACGTGGTTCGAGGAACGCCGCGCGTGGGAACTTGGAATGTTCACCATCTTGTGATCAAATGGGGCCGAAGAAGTTCACCACCCCCCGGTACAAGCATCTGACCCAGGAACCTCATAGGCTTGTGACGAGTCAGGCCGAGTCCAGGAGGTGGAGACCATCAAGCTTCTCTTCGTCTGCACGGCGGGACGCTGCCGGTCGCCCATCGCCGCTGCCCTGTTCGAGAAGCATTTGGAGCAGGCAAAACCTCTGGTCTCCGTTAGATCTGTGGGCGTTAAGTACACGGGCGAGCCGACACCGTCCATCGGAATCTCGCTGCTAGCGGAGCTTGGCGTGGAGCTTGCTAGCAACCGGAGCGTCAAGCTGACCAAGGAGCTGGTGGACGACGCGGATCTTATCCTCGGAATGACGCGTGATCATGTGCGGGACATCGCGCAGCTGTCGGCGGATGCGTGGCCCAAGACTTTCACCCTGAAGGAGTTCGCCCGCCGCGTGGAGGAGGCCCCAGCCAGGCGTAGACACCAGCGGCTCGAGGACTGGCTCGACGTGATCGGCGCCGACCGTGAGCCGTACGATCTGTTCAGCACCGACTCTGACGACGACCTGATGGACCCGTTCGGGCAGCGCGCCAAGGTATGGCGACAGGTGATCAATGAAGTGAACGAGCTGATGGGTCGGATCGTCCCGGCCCTCGGCCTGGCCGAGGCTCAACCGCGCAAGATCGTGCGGATCCGGCGACTGTCAGAGGTGGCTCCTCCGACGACAACGCCCGAGGAGCCGGAACAGCTACCTGGGCGCATCAACGTCGCGCGCTGAGCTCGGGCCGTACCGCGTGCCTGGTCCCACTCACCTGTTGTACTCGTTCTGGGTATAGGCGAGCCCTTTCGTTAGTAACGCCTCGACCGCGTCAGCGGCGCGATCAACGTGCAGGTCGAGTTCCTTGCGCTCGGCCGCGCTCCATGGCTTGAGGACGTACACGGCCGGGTCCATCCGCCCGGGTGGGCGGCCGACGCCGAACCGTACGCGGTAGAAGTCCCCGGTGCCCAGCGCGAGCCGGACGGAGCGCACGCCATTGTGCCCGCTGTCTCCGCCGCCGTACTTGACGCGGAGCGTGCCGTACGGCAGGTCCAGTTCGTCATGGACGACAACGAGCCTGTCAGGGCCGACGTCGAAGTAGTCGCACAGGCTCGCAACCGGCCCGCCGGACAGGTTCATGTACGAGCGCGGGCGCGCGAGCACCGCATGCACTCCCGGTGGAGGGCCGATCCGGACCTCGGCGATATCCGCCCGGCCCCTGCGGTGCGCTTTCAGCTTCGACTCCGCCCGCTCCGCGAGCAACTCGACCACGAGGTGCCCGACGCTGTGCCGAGTCCCCGCGTACGACGAGCCGGGGTTGCCGAGGCCGACGACCAGCCAGGTGCCGTCGGGCATGGGCCGTCCCGTGGCTCGTCAGGACTCGTCCGACGATGCCTCGCCGGCAGCTTCCCCGGCGGGGGCCGCGGCCTCCTCGGCCTCCGGAGCGGCCTCCTCGGCCGCCTCGGGCACCACCTCGGCCTCGAGCTCTTCGGCCGTCGGCGCCATGGTCACGTGGACGACCAGCACATCCTCGTCGGCGTCCAGTTCGGCGTCGTCCGGCAGGACGAGGTCCTTGGCGAGAATCTGGGTGCCCGCCTCCAGACCCTCGACCGAGACCTCGACGTACTCGGGTAGGTGGGTCGCCTCGGCTTTCAGCGAGATCGTCGGGTGGTCGAGGTTGACCAGCGTGCCCGGTTCGGCCTCCCCGACGATATGGACGGGTACCTCGACGACCACCTTCTCGCCGCGCCGGACGAGGATCAGGTCGACATGCTCGATGTTGCCCCGCAGCGGATGCCGCTGAACGTGCTTGGCGAGCGCGAGCTGGTTCCTTCTGCCGTCCACCTTGAGGGTGAGCAGCGCATTCGCATGCTTCAGCGCCAGCATCGTCTCGTGGCCGGGCAACGTCAGGTGCAGCGGGTCAGTGCCGTGGCCGTACAGGACCGCAGGCACCTTGTTGTCACGGCGCAGCCGGCGCGCGGCTCCCTTGCCGAACTCGGTGCGGAGCTCGGCATCGATCTTGGTATCGGGCACGGTCTACTCCTCGATGTGGCGGTGCGGTCCTGAGCGCTCGGGGCGAGGCGCACGCCACCGACCACCGCGTCGATCACGGAGCCGTCCGGTGCAGGCACCCTCGCCGAGGCAACCTTCGCAAGCTTACCTACGCGGCAGCGAGCCGCGCTAATCCGCGCTGGGTTCGATCACGTTCGGCAGGCGCACCCCTGCCGTGACAGGTATGCATACCTGTCACGGCCGGGGTGGGCCGGCCCAACGTGATCGAAACCAGGGCGGATTAGCGCGGCTGGCAGCCGCCGATGTCAGCTTGCGACGGGTGCCTCGGCGAGGGGGCCTGCACCCGC
>CAZMXH010000049.1:0-14153 GCA_964570165.1 uncultured Actinomycetes bacterium | reverse complement strand
GCGGCGTCACGAGCCGGCGCGCGGCACCTGGTGTACATCTCGGTCATCGCTGCTGACCGCGTTCCGCTGGCCTACTTCAGGAACAAGCTGGCCACGGAGCAGGTGGTGGCAGAGTCCGGCCTGCCGTGGACGACACTTCGGGCCGCTCAGTTCCACGACCTTGTCCTCACGGTGGCGCGGGCAACCGCGAAGCTGCCGGTGATACCCATCCCCGGCGGGCTGCGGCTCCAGCCGGTCGACGCCGACGACGTCGCTGCGCGGCTCGTGGAACTGGCGCTCGACGAGCCGGCCGGGCTCATCCGCGATCTCGCTGGGCCCAAGGTGTACGGGATCGGCGAACTGGTCCGCGGGTACCTGCAGGCGGCGAGCAAGCGCCGGCTGCTGATGCCGGTCCGGATGCCCGGAAAGGTCGGCCGCGCGTACCGCGCCGGTTCGAACCTCACGCTCGAGGGCGGTGACGTGGGCAAGCGGACCTGGGAGGACTTCCTGGCCGAGCGGCTGGATCAGGCCGCTCCGGCGGCGTGAGAGGCTAGACCCGGTGGTCGTGATCGCGACGACCCCACGGGAACCCAGGTGGCATCGGACATCGACGTGTTGCTGCGACCCGACCGGGCGGCGTTCACCGAGCAGGCCCGTCGCGGTGCGCGCGGCGTGTACGCGCTGTCCAACTCCCGCGCACTTTCCGCCGGCTGCGGCGGTCGGTGAGCGAGACGCCGTGTCCGGGGTGCCGGTGCTCAGTTCGCCGGATTCCGGCGTCCGCGAGTTCGTCGACGTCCTGGCTGGCGCCGCGGGACGAACCGGTGGATGAGACGCGTGATCTCTGACTGTGCTCTACGGCTGACGCGAAGCCAGGCTCAGCGGCGGCGGCTGATGGCGACGCCGAGAAGGCACAGCGCTCCGCCGATCATGCCGAGCACAGTCGGCAGCTCGCCGAGGATCACCCAGGAGAGGGTGATCGCAATTGCGGGAACCGTCAGGGTGGTGGCCGTCAGGCGCCCCGCATTGGTGCGGGCGAGCGCGTAAGCCCAGGTGGTGAACGCGACGGCGGTGGGGAACACGCCGAGGTAGACGACGAGAGCGATCCCGCTGGCCTGCACCGTCGCGGTCTCGGCGATGAACTGCGGCGCGAACGGGAGCAGGACCACGGCACCGGTCGCGGCGCCGAGGAACGTCGCGGTGAATGCGTCGATACGGCGCAGCGCGATCTTCTGGGTAAGCACGCCGAACGCGTACAGCGCTGCGGCGAGCAGCCCGAGCGCGAGGCCGACCGCGTCGTTGTCCGACCGGCCGCCGGATCCTCCGACCCCGATCAGGACGACGCCGGAGAAGGCGATCGCGATGCCCACCAGCAGCGGCCGCGGGAACCCTTCGGCCAGGAACAGGCCGGCGAAAACTGCGACCAGGATCGGTGCGACGTTGACGAGCATCGCGGCGGTGCCCGCGTCGAGGTGATGCTCTGCCGTGTTGAGCACCACGGTGTAGGCCGCGAACCACGCGGCGCCGTAGAGAGCCACCAGCAGCAGCGCCGTTCCCCGCGGGAACGGCTTGCGGTACCGCACCGCGATGACGCCGAGCACGAGCGCGGCGACGGTGAGCCGGCCGAACGCCAGCGCGCCGGGGGAGTACGCGTCCGCGGCCATCCGGATCCCGACGAACGCGGAGGCCCACAAGACCACTGACACGAGTGCTGCCAGTGCCGCCCGATAGTTGGTGGTAGTGGTGCTGGGCTCCGGTGCGGGTCGCACGTCGGTTGTCGTCGCCACGACAGCCATACTGAACGAGTTGAACCGTTAGGACAAGCGAATATTTCTTAACAATAGTTAAGTCATGCTGTAGCGTTTGGCACATGCTCGACGTACACCGGCTACGCGTCCTCCGGGCCGTTGTGGCCACCGGCTCGGTGCACCGCGCCGCAGAGAACCTCGGCTACACGCCATCGGCGGTCAGCCAACACCTCGCAACCCTGCAACGCGAGACGGGGCTACGGCTTATCGAGCGCAACGGCCGCGGCATCGAGCCCACCGCCACGGGGCGGCTGCTCGCAGAGGAGGCGGCGTCCGTCCTCGAGCAGCTGTCCGCGCTGGACACCGTTGTGGCCGGCCTTCGCCAAGGCAGGGTCGGGAGCCTTTCGGTCAGCTACTTCGCGTCGGCCGGCGCGGCGTGGATCCCGCCAGTCGTCGCGACGCTCACCCGCGAGTTCCCCGACCTGCGGATCGACCTGCGCCTGCTCGAGCTGGCAGACGAGTCTCAGGAGCCGCCGGACGTGGAGGTGTTCGTGCAAGGATCGCCGTCCGCCCCGGTTAGCGGGTACGACGTGCACCCGCTGCTCGACGAGCCGTACGTGGTGGTCCTGCCTGACACACACCGGCTCGCCGGGCGGGAGGCCGTCCCGCTGCGCGAGCTCGCGGACGAGCCGTGGGTCGACAACGACTTCTCCCGCGGTGCCTGCCGGCAGGTCGTGCTCGAGGCCTGCTCGGCGGCCGGATTCACCCCCGGCTTTCGGGTGGAGACGCACGACTACCCGACGGCGATCTCCTTCGTCTCCTCGGGGGTAGGGATCACCGTACTGCCTCGGCTCGGGATCGCCACCATGCTCCCCGCCGGGCTGGTCGCGCTCGCCGTGGTCGACCCCACCCCCGTCCGGCATGTCGCTGTCCGCGTGCGCGAGTCGCTGCGCGACCACCCCGCCGCGCGCCGGTTCCTCGCCCTGCTGCGCGAGCGGGTCGGCTGAGCAACCCGGCCGGGAGGCCGCGTAGCGCGAGGTGCTGCTCGCCGACGAAGCCGCGGGAGTGTCCATACCCCCGGACGGCACAGAGGCGGACCGGCGCCTTGCTAGTTTCGCGGCTGTGAAGAACCACCCTGGCCGCGGCTGGCCGCGCGCGGTGCGCGGCTTCCTGCAGTCCGGCGCGTGCCTGGCGTTGTCGCTCGGCGCGCACAGCGCCGGCGGAGGCCAGGTCCACGTCTCACCGGTCGTCGTGCTGTACGGGCTGCTGCTGTCCGCCATCTGCATCGCCGCGGCCGACGCGCAGCGCGGCTTCGCGGGCATCTTCGCGGTGATGGCGGTGTCCCAGGTGGTCCTCCACCTGGTGGCAAGCGGAGGCGCGCACCATGGAGCTGCGACCGCCGCCGTTGCTCCCGACGCCGCCATGGTGGTCGCGCACGCGGTAGGCGCGCTCGCGCTCAGTGCGATGCTGGCCTACGGCGAGCGGATCCTGTGGGCGCTGTACTCGATCCTTCTGTTGCCACTGGCCGCGCTGGCCGTGCGAGGGGTGCCCGCCCCACCGCGGACCGCCGCGGTCCGTGGGTTCTCCGAGCCGGTCCTGCCGTGCGGAGTCTTTCCGGCCGGGGGTGCCACCTGGCGTGGCCCTCCTGTCGCAGTGAGCTGATCATCCTTCCCACCACCGCCGGTTGCTGCCAGCCGGCGGTGCTCCGCCGTGTTCACGGCTCGACCCACCTGACGATTCCTGCGGCCGTACGCCGCAGCAGCTGACATCACAGGAGACTGATCATGCGTACGTTCCACCCGAGCAACGAACCGCGCCCGCGTGTCCGGTGGCGTGGTCTCGCGACGAGCCTCGCCGCGCTGGCACTGGCATCCTGCGGTTCTGCCGAAGGCGCGGTCGGCACCGCATCCGCGGAGGGCGGCACCGAAGGCGCGTTGACCGTCGAGGAGGCCTGGGTACGGGCCGCGGACGACGGGATGACGGCAGCGTTCGGGGTCCTCGTCAACTCCACCGATGAGGACGTCCGGGTGGTCGCCGCCGAGTCGCCCGCGTCGGCAGCGGTGGAGTTGCACGAGGTGGCGGTGGTCGACGGCGAGATGGCGATGCGGGAGAAGGACGGCGGCTTCGCGGTGCCCGCGGGGAGCGAGCACGTGCTCGAGCCCGGCGGCGACCACCTGATGCTCATTGATCTCGCCGCGCCACTGGAGCCCGGCGATGACGTCGAGGTCATCCTGACCCTGGAGGACGGGACAACGGTTGAGCTCACCGCCCAGGCCAAGGACTTCTCCGGGGCGGACGAGGAGTACGCCCCCGGCGAGTCCTCCGGAACGGATCCCGACGACGATGACGAGTGATACCGGCGGCCGAAACCGGGTGACCCGGCGCGGCCTGCTCACCACCGGGGCCGCCGCGCTGGCCGGCGCGGGTGCGGCCGGCGTGGCTTTCGGCCGCGATGGCGGGAGCGACACACGCCGGCCGCTCGCCGACGGGACGGTGGGACAGCGCACCGTTCCGTTCCACGGTGTGCACCAGGCGGGGGTGGAGACGCCCGCCCAGGCCTTCGCGACGTTCGTTGGCTTCGACCTGCGCGGCAGCGTCGAGCGGGAGGGGCTGGTCCGCTGGATGAAGCTGTGGACCAGTGACGCGGAGCGGCTCACCGCCGGGAGCCCGGCGTTGGCGGACACCGACCCCGAGCTCGCGGCGGCCCCGGCGTCGCTGACGATCACGGTCGGCGTCGGCCGGGGTTTTCTGGACGCGGCCGGGCGTTCCGGCCTGGCGCCGGAGTGGCTGCGCCCACTGCCGCGCTTCTCCATCGACGCGCTGGAGGACGGCTGGAGCGGCGGCGACGTCCTCGTCCAGGTCTGCGCCGACGACCCGGTCGCGGTGTCGCACGCGGTGCGGATGCTGACCAAGGACGCACGCACGTTCGCGACGGTCCGCTGGGTGCAGCGCGGCTTCCTGCACGCGGCCGGGGCGGTGCCGCGCGGGCGGACGCCGCGCAACCTGATGGGGCAGCTCGACGGTACGGCCAACCCACCTCCGGGCAGCGACGCGTTCTCCGAGGTGGTCTGGATCGGCAGCGGTCCGTCGTGGCTGCGCCACGGGACGTCCCTTGTGCTTCGTCGGATCAGGATCGACGCGGAGCGGTGGGACAAGGCGAGCCGGCAGGGCAGGGAGGAGACCATCGGCCGCCGGCTCTCCGACGGCGCCCCGTTGACCGGCGAGGCGGAGCACGACGAGCCCGATTTCAGCGCGACGAACGAGATCGGGCTTCCCGTCATCCCGCCCTGGTCGCACATCCGGCGGGCCCGCCCGGACGATCCGCGCCAGCGGATCATGCGCCGGCCGTACAACTACGACGAGGGGCCTGGCCCGGACGGCCGGCCGGACATCGGACTGCTGTTCGCGTCCTACCAGGCGGACGTGGATGCGCAGTTCGTTCCGATCCAGCGCCGGCTCGACGAGCTGGACATGCTCAACGACTACACGACCCCGATCGGCTCGGCTGTTGTCGCCGTGCTGCCGGGGGTCCCCGAAGGCGGGTGGTTCGGGGAGGCACTGCTGTCCTGAGCCGGGTGGGCGTCGGCAGGACAGCTCGGCTCGTTGGCGGGGTTGACGTGTACGCCAACCGTTGGCGTGCACGTCACCCCCGGCGAGATGAGCGATATGAGCTTGAGGTTGACGCTGCGTCAACTCCTAGCGTGGTAGGGCGAGACCCCCGACGACTCGACTGGAGGAGCGCGTGACCACGAATCCCGACGACGCACGCGAGATCTACCCGATGCCCATGTTCGCCACGATCGCTAGCTCGGCGCCGCAGGAGCTCGCCGACTGGTACGGGACGCTGGGTTTCTGGGAGTTGTTCAGCATGCCCGGCCAGGACGGTTCCCCGATGCTGATCCACCTCCGCCGGCGGAAGTACCAGGACATCCTGCTGGTGTGGGGCGAGCAGCCCGCACAGCCGGGCCGTCCCGCGCTGACCGTGAGCTTCGCGGCGGACGGAGACGACCTCGACGCGATCGGCGCGGACGTCCGTGCCGCGGGCTCCGGTCCGGTCGAGGGACCGGTGGAGCGTCCGTGGAACTCGGTCGAGCTGGTCTGCACTGACCCGGTCGGCAACGTCGTCGTGCTGACCCAACCGATCGACACCGGCAGGAGTTTCGACGAGGTCATGAGCGCGGCTCAGGCCGCTCGTCCAGCGGACCGGTAAGTCGGCTGGGGGTGGCCGCTGTGCTCGGCCACCCCCCACACGTGCTCGCCGCCCGGTCTCAAGCCGCGAGTGGTGAGCCGGTCTCGATGACGCTCTTCAGATCGCTGAGCACCCAGGCGTGCCCGCCGCCCGCGCCCTCGGCCTCCATCTCGCCCCGGACCATGGCCGCGAGCTTGGGCGCGCCCGCGAGCTCGTGGGTGACGGTGAGCGAGCACATGCCCTTCTGCACCTCGTTGATCTCGTGGGTGATCCGCGTGAAGCCCTCCTCCGCCATGTCCGGATCCATCAGCATCCGGAAGGTGGTTACCAGCTTGTTCGGGGCGTCGGCCTCGATGACCTCGCCGTCGATGATCACATCGGGACAGGGGAAGCCCTGCGCCTCGGCCTCGGCGCGGAACTCGTCGGTGGGGCGCACCCGGTAGGCGCCGCCCGGGCGCAGGTCGTAGTCGGCCAGGCCGGTGTACCCGTACCGCTTCGTCCACTCCGGGTCGGTGATGGCCTGCCAGATGTCTTCCGGCGTGGCCTTGATGTAGATCCGGTATACCTGCGTGCTCTCGACTTCGGTAATCATTCGTCGTTCTCCAGTTCTGCCTTGAGTTCGGCGAGGGCCGACAGGTGGCCCTCGGTGTACTTGTCGATCCACCGGTCGTGGATCTGCCGGATCGGCACCGGGTTCAGAAAATGCAGCTTCTCCCGACCGGACCGGCGCGTGACGATGAGATTCGCCTCTTCGAGCACCCGCAGATGCTTCATCACGCCGTACCGCGTCATCTCCAACTGGCTCTCCAGTTCGGACAACGTGCGGCCGTCACGTTCGAACAGGAGGTCGAGGAGGAACCGACGAGTCGGATCGGCGAGTGCCTTGAACACGCGATCGTCGTCCGCCATAGCCGATAATTTATGTGACCGTATAGTCACATGTCAAGCCTGTGCAGCGGTTTCGCGTCGGTCCGTCGCCTGCCTGCAATGCTCGAGAGGCGGACCGGTGCAGGCGGGCCGGGGAGCGTCCTGGCCTGTCTCGGCACAGCCAGTCCCGCGCGCCGGAGTAGCGTAGGTGACCGGGATGATCGACTCGGCCAGGCGCGCGGTCGCCGTCACGGTAGTGCTGGCGGCGGTGTTCGTCGCGTCCGCGCTCGAGCCGGACGGCCTCGTCCGCACCCACGTCGCGCTCGATGTCGCCCTGCTCGCGCTCAACACGCTGCCGCTGCTGGCCCTGCACCGGAACCCGCTGGCGACCGTGCTCACGTTCTCGGTCGCGTACCCGGCGTGGCTGGTGGTGGAACACCAGGCCAACCTGTTCCAGTCGCTGCCCACCCTTGTCGCGCTGTACGCGGTGGGCGGCTGGTCCCGGCCGCTGTGGCTGCGGGCTGTGGGGCTCGTGGCGCCAGCCTGGATGTTCGCTGCGGCGGCGTGGGGCGTCTGGCCGGAAGTGAGCCTGATCGAGATCGGCTACGTCGCCGTGGTGTTCCTTCTGGCCTGGGCGTTCGGCGTGGTGGTGGCAGCGCGCCGGGCGTACGCCCAGCAGCTGGAAGCCAAGACCGCGGCGCTGGAGGAGGCTCGGCAGGAGCTCGCGGAGCGGGCCGTCGCCGACGAGCGCGCCCGTATCGCGCGCGAGTTGCACGACGTGATCGCGCACGCCATGAGCGTCATCACCGTCCGTGCTGGCGTCGGCGCGCACCTCGTCGACTCCAGGCCGGCGGCGGCCGCCGAGGCGCTCGAAGTGATCGAGCGCACCGGGCGGGAGGCCCTTTCCGAGATGCGACGGATGCTGACCGTCCTCCGTGATCCGGACCCGCGGGCGCCCCGCGAGGAGCCGCAGCCCGGGCTCGACGAGTTACCCCGGCTGGTCGAGCAGGTGCGCGATGCGGGCGTCACCGTCAGCGTCACCACCGAGGGCACGGCGCGGCCCGTCCCGGCGGGGCTCGACCTCGCCGCGTACCGCGTGGTCCAGGAGGCTCTTACCAACGTGGTCAAACACGCCCCCGACTCACGCGCTGCGGTGACCGTCCGCCACCTGTCCGACGCGTTGGAGGTGGAGGTTCACAACGCCGGGCAGGTCGCCGGCCCCGTCACTCCGGGACAGGGCATCCGCGGCATGGCAGAGCGGGTCGCCCTGTACAACGGTCACTTCGACGCGGGTCCACGCGACGACGGCTTCCGGGTGACTGCCGCGTTCCCGCGCGAGCCCGGGGAGGCGGGCGCGTGATCAGGGTGGCCGTTGTCGACGATCAGGAGCTGGTCCGCGCGGGTTTCCGCGCGCTGCTGGACGCCGACCCCGGCATTGAGGTGGTGGCCGAAGCCGGCGATGGTCATGCGGCCGTGGACGTCGCGCGCGGTCACCGGCTGGACGTCGTGCTGATGGACATCCGGATGCCCGGCATGTCCGGCATCGAGGCCACGGCGCGCATCCGGGCCATGGCCGAGCCGCCCGAGGTCCTGATCCTCACCACCTTCGACACCGATGAGAACGCCTTCGACGCGCTCGAGGCGGGCGCAGCCGGCTTCCTGGTCAAGGACACACCGCCGGCGCAACTGTTGGACGCCGTCCGGGCGGCCGCGAGCGGCGGGGCGGTGATCTCTCCGGTCACGACCCGGCGGCTCGTCGACCATCTGGTGGCGGCGCGCATGCGCCGGGAGCGGCCCGTGCCGGACACGCTGGGCGTGCTCACCGACCGGGAACGTGAGGTTCTCGCACTCGTCGCCCAGGGCTGCTCGAACCGGGAGATCTCCGCACGGCTGGTGATTTCAGAGCTGACCGCGAAGACCCACGTGTCCCGGCTGCTCGCCAAGCTCGGGGTGGACAGCCGGGTGCAGGCGGCCGCCCTGGCGTACGAGACCGGCCTCGTCCGTCCAGGGGAGTAGGCGCAACGCCGCGTACACCGAATGGAGTACACGCGACTGCCGTCCTTCCGCGGACGACCGCCGGCGCCATGCAGACCTACCTTGACCTGCATGGAAACCGTCATCAGCGTGGAGAACCTGCGCAAGACCTACGGCAAGACAGTTGCCGTGCACGATGTCTCGTTCGGCGTACGCCGCGGTGAGATCTTCGGCATCTTGGGCGCCAACGGCGCCGGCAAGACGACCACGGTGGAGATCCTGCAGGGGCTGCGCACCCCGACGGGCGGGCGGCTCGAGGTCCTGGGGCTCGATCCGGCGCGTGATGCCGAGCCGCTGCGCCGGCGCATCGGATCTCAGCTGCAGTCGTCGGCGCTACCTGAGCGGCTGCGGGTTGGCGAGGCGATCCGGCTTTTCGGCCGGCTACGGCCCCAGCCCGTGGACGTGGCCGGCACGCTGGCCGCCTGGGGCCTGGAACCGTTGCGCAACCGCCCGTTCGGCGCCCTGTCCGGTGGTCAGCGGCAGCGCCTGTTCCTGGCGCTGGCGCTGCTCGGCAGCCCCGAGGTCGTCTTCCTCGACGAGCTCACCACAGGTCTCGACCCCACGGCGCGGCGGGCCACCTGGGATCTCGTCCGCCAGGTGCGCGACCGCGGCGCCACGGTCGTGCTGGTCACTCATTTCATGGAGGAGGCGGAGTCGCTCTGCGACCGGGTGGCCGTTGTCGACGCGGGACGGCTGGTCGCCTGTGACACGCCGCGCGCGCTGACGGCACACCAGGGCGGGCCCGTCCGGGTCACGTTCGCCGCCAACGGCTACGACCCGCGCCACCTGCTCCGGCTGCCGGGGGTGGAGGCGGTCACCGTCGATGGTGGACAGGTCTCGGTAGCCGGGCAGAGTTCGGCCGCCGTCACCGTCGCCGCCGCGCTGGCCGAGCAAGGCGTGACGCCGGATGACTACCGCACCCATTACCCGTCCCTCGAGGACGTGTTCTTGGCCCTGACCGGCCGCCGGATCACCGAAGGAGACTCGTGATGACCGCATACCTGACCTGGACCGAGGTGAAGCTGCTGGCCAGGGAGCCGCTCGTGCTCGTGGTGAGCCTGATGTTCCCGATCCTGCTGATGGTGTTGCTGCTCGCCTCGTTCAGCGGCGACAACGATCCGGTCTTCGTGGGTTTGAACGGCACCGACTTCTACGTCACGTCGTACCTGGGCGCCGCGATCGCGGCGATGGGCCTTATGGGAACGCCGACCCATCTCGCGACCTACCGCAGCAGCGGCGTGCTGCGCCGCTTCCAGGCTGCTGGCGTGCCCTCCCGGGCGCTGGTCGTCGCGCAGGTCGCGGTGCTCTCCGTGCTCGCGGTCGTCGGCGCGGGTGCGATGATCGGCCTGGCGTACTCGGGCTTCGACCTGGCTGCCCCGGAGTCGATCGGCGGCGTCGCCGCCGGATTCGCGGTAGGCATCCTGGCGTTCGCCGGCATCGGTGCGTTGCTGGGGTCGCTGATGCCCAGCGCCCGGGCCGCCCAGGGGCTTGGGTTGCTGCTGTTCTTCGGGACGTTCTTCCTGGTCGGAGGCGGCCCGCCGCCTGGCGTGCTGCCGGACGCGCTCAACGACGTCGCGGCCTGGACGCCGACCGGACTGCTGGTGGACGCGATCCGCACGCCGTGGGCTGACGGCGGGCTGGACGCCACTGCGATGGTGACGCTCGCATTGATCGCGGTTGCCGCCTTCGCCCTGGCCGCCCGGCGGCTTGCTCGAGCCTGAGAGCGAGCAACCGCCCGGAATGCGCAAATAGCTTCCTTATTGCTGCTGCAGCAGCAATAAGGAAGCTATTTGCGCGATGGCACCCGCGGCAACCGGCCACTCCAGGACTACGCACTGGGTCGAGGTCTTGACCGGTCTGGCGGACCAGCTGCCAGGCCGCGACCTGCACCGGCTTCGGCAGGGCACTGGTGGAGACGACCCGCCGGTCACCCGTCAGGACGGAGCCACCTGCTGGCGCGTCGCCCTTCAGCGCAACACCCCCGCCGCGTGGCGGCTGCACTTCTGGCGCTGTGCCGGCGGGCACGTCGAGCTGTGTCGCGTCGTCACCCATGACGACACCGACCCGTGATCACCGGCGATCATCGGAGCGGAAGAAACGGCGAATCTGTCGCACCCCTATGACACCGTCACCTTGGCACAACCGACGACGAGCAAGGGCTAGCCATGACGGACAACTCGAACCCGTACGGAGACCCGCTGAGTAACCCGCCGTACGCGCAGCAGACCCCTCCACACCCGCAGTATCCGCAGTATCCGGCGTACCCGCCTCCCGCCCCGACGAACGGTCTCGCGATCGCGTCCCTCGTTCTGGGCATCGTCGGCATCACGGTCGGCTGGTTCCTCATCGGCATCCCGAGCATCCTCGCCGTGGTGTTCGGCCACGTCGCGCTGAGCACGATCCGGCGCACCGGGCAGCAGGGCAGAGGGATGGCCATCGCCGGGCTGGTAACGGGGTACATCGTTGTCGGGGTAGTGGTCCTCGTCGTGTTGTTCGCGCCGTGACTCGTGTTGGGCGCACGGGGTCGGCGCTCGCGCTGAGCGCGATCGTCGCGGTCGCGGCGGCCGGATGCGCGGCAACGGAGCCGAACGCAGCGGGGGAGGAGGCGACGGTCGTCCACGTCGTCGACGGCGACACGTTCGACGCCGAGTTCCCGGACGGCGACATCGAACGCATCCGTCCCCCGCAGATCGACGCACCCGAGGTCGACGAGTGCGGGTACGAGACGTCGGGTGCGGCGTTGGAGGAACTGATTCTCGGGGAGACGGTCGACCTGGTGCCCACCGAACACGGGCCTGGTGAAGACCCCCACGGCCGGCTGCTACGCGCCGCCGAGGTGGACGGGGACGACGTCGGACAGTTGCTCGTCCGTTCCGGCCTGGCCCGCTGGGTGCCGCAGTACGCCGACGAGGACCAACGCCTGGCAGCGATGTACGAGTCCGCGGAAGACCACGCGCGCGGGGAGAGCGCCGGCCTGTGGTCGTCCTGCGGCTGGCAGTGAGCTGTCGACCCGCGAACCTGCCAATCAAGCCTTGACGCCGAATCCGCACCTCGATATCGAAATCGTCGCCAAGCTCATGCTTACTGGCGAGTAGCGGCAGTCTGGGTATTCAGGTGCGGACTCGCGGGGGAAGTGGTCGGGGCTCGACGGCAACGCCCCGGTGCGGTTAGCTGTGCGGCGTGGCGTACGAGATCGACGACGAGATTCGCAACGCCATGTTCGTGTTCCTCGACCGCCAGCGCGAGATCTACGGCGAGCGTATCCCGTGGCGCGTACTACAGAGCTTCGAGCACGACGGACGGCGCCACGTCCTGATCACTCAGCGCGGCATCAGGTGGCTGACGGGCATGCCTGCGCTGACGTTCAGCACAACCTACAGCCCAGACCCGAGCCGAGCGCCTTACGCCGACCGGATCGGGCCGGACGGCTTTCCGCGGTACAAGTATCAGGGCACCGACCCGGCGAGGGCTGACAACGTCGCGATGAAGAAGGCCGGCGCGCTCGGCAAGCCGCTCGCCTGGTTCGTGGGCACGGACGAGGGCAAGTACGCCGCCAGCTACCCGGTGTACGTGGTCGACCACGACGACGCCGCGCTCGAGTTCACGGTCGCGCTGGACGAAGAACAGCGCCTGCTGTGGGAGGCACCCCGCGAAGACTCCGCAACTCGCCGGCAGTATGCCGAGCGGCTCACCCGGATGCGGCTGCACCAGCCGATCTTCCGTAGCCAGGTGCTTCGCGCGTACGAGACCCGGTGCACGATCTGCCGGCTCAAGCATGCCCCGCTGCTCGACGCGGCCCATATTCTGGCCGATGCCGAAGGCGGCCAGCCCGTGGTAACCAACGGGATGGCTATGTGCAAGATCCATCATGCGGCGTACGACAGCCGATTGATCAGTGTCACCCCCGACTATCGCGTCGAGGTGCGACCGTCCGTGCTCGACGAGCCTGACGGTCCGATGCTGGAGCACGGCTTCAAGGACATCCATGGCTGGCGTATCCACCTGCCCCGCCGCCGGAGCGAAATGCCCGACCGCGATCTGCTCGCGCAGCGGCACGCGGCATTCAGCAGCTAGGGCGCCGACCGGCGGCTTTACGTCCGCGGGGCCTTCCAGGCGTCCCAGTAGGTGACCTCGGCTGCTGGCCGGCGCGGCGCGGGACGGAAGTCGGTTCCCTTGGTGTACGCGACCGGCAGCAAGGCCGCCTGCGTGACTGTGTCGGGGATGCCCAGCACCTCGGCCGCCTCGGACTCGCCGTACAGGTGCAGCGTGGTGAGCACCGAGCCGAGGCCGCGGCTGCGCAGCGCGAGCTGGAACGACCACACAGCGGGGAAGATCGACCCGAGCTGACCCGCCCACCGACCAACCGGCGCGCCGTCCTCGACCCTGCCCAGGATGCACGGCACCACGAGCACGGGGACCCGGTGCATGTTGTCCGCGAGGTAGGCAGCCGAGTCCAGCACGCGCAAAGCCTGCTGCGACCGCTCGTCGGTGCGACCGGCGAGCGCCCGCCGCTGGTCGCCGTAGGCGGCCTTCCACTCCCTGGCGTAGATCTCGGCGAGCCGGGCGCGCTTGTCGGCGTCGGTCACCACGACGAACCGCCAGGCCTGCGCGTTCGACCCGGTGGGCGCCTGGATCGCGAGCTGCAGGCACTCCTCGATCACCTCGGGCGGCACCGGACGGTCGAGGTCGAGCCGCTTGCGCACTGCCCGCGTGGTCGTGAGCAGGTGGTCGACCGTCTCAAGGTCCATGCCCGCGACTGTACTGGGGTGCACTACCCGTCGATGGCGAGGACCAGGGGGAGCACGCCGGGTGCGCCGGCCAGCCGCAGCGCCCGGGCCGCAACGGCAAGGCTCCAGCGGGTGTCGGCGAGGTCGTCGACGAGCAGGACGGGCGACTCGCCGATCTCACCGACTCCGGCGGCCACCTCGGGCGGCACGGCGAACGCGTCCCACAGGTCGGCCAGCCGGTAGGCGGGGTTGCCGCGGCGCCCGCTCGGTGCATGGCCCGGGCGCAGCTCCAGCGACCCCAGCAGCGGCAGTCGGCCGATCTCGGCGATCCGAGCGGCGAGCGAACGGACGAGACTCGGACGGCGTCGAGACGGCATGGCCACGACGGCGCCGGGACGTTGATCCCAGTCCCACGCCCGGAGCACCTCGACCACTGCGGAGACCACGGACTCCGGTAACTCGGCATCCGGCGCGTCCGGAGCGAGCAGGCCGCGAAGTCGTTCGCCCCAGCCCAGGTCGGTCAGCCGGGCCAGGGCGCGCCCTTGCTCGGCGCGCTCATCGGTCGGGATGCGACCGCGGACGTCGACTCCCAGCGCGGCCATCGCCGTCGGC
>CAZMXH010000048.1:0-14310 GCA_964570165.1 uncultured Actinomycetes bacterium | reverse complement strand
GGCCGAGCGGCTGCGGCAAGACGACGCTGCTGCGCATCATCATGGGACTGGAGACCGCCACGAGCGGCACCGTCAGCGTTGGCGGCACGACGGTCACCGGCTGCGGAACCGACCGCGGCCTCGTCTTCCAGCACGCCGAGCTGTTTCCGTGGCGCACGGCCCTGGAGAACGTGGAGTTCGGCCTGGAGGTCCAGGGCGTGCCGAAGAATGAGCGGCGACAGGTCGCCAAGGAAAAGCTCGAGCTCGTCGGCCTCACCGGAGCCATGGACCGCCGGCCGGATCAGCTCTCCGGCGGCATGAAGCAGCGAGTTGGGCTGGCAAGGGCGCTCAGTGTCGACCCTCAGGTGTTGCTGATGGACGAGCCCTTTGGCGCCCTCGATGCGCAGACGAGGGAGGGCCTGCAAGCCGAGGTCCTCCGCATACACCAAGAGACCGGCAAGACGATGATCTTCGTCACGCATGACTTGGACGAAGCTGTGCTGCTGGCAGACCGCGTACTGCTCATGGCACCGAATCCGGGCCGGGTGAAGGAGATCTTCGACATTGACATCCCCCGGCCACGAGATGATGTCGTCGCGGTGCGGGGCCTGGAGCAGTTCGCCGCACACCGCTACCGCATCTGGCGGTCTCTCAAGGAGGGCGCGTCCACCGCACCCGCGAGCGCGGAGGCCACGTCGTGATGAGTTCGGCACAGGCGGCGAGCAACGACACGCCGGACCGGACGAGCGCAGGCGGGGCGACGATCTCGGATCACGGGGGACCGCTTCGTGTGCTGCGTGATCGCCGCTACGGCCTTGTCACGATCCTGTCCCTGATTGCGATCCTCAGCTTCTGGGAGTTCTTCGGGCGGCAGATGAACCCCATCTTCGCCTCGTATCCCACGGCGATCGGGCAGGAGTTCGTCGTGGAGATCGGCGACGGCCGCCTCCTGAGCGCGTTCATCGAGAGCATCCAGCCGCTCGCGGCCGGCTTTCTGCTCGCCGCGGTCATCGGCATCCCAGTCGGGTTGGTCACCGGCCGCCACCGCGTCGCCGAGGCCGCGATCGGCCTCTACGTCACCGCCGGGTACTCAGTCCCCCTGGTCGCGTTCATCCCACTGTTCCTGCTCTGGTTCGGCCTCGGCTTCACGGTCAAGGTCGCCGTCGTGACGGTCATGACAATCTTCCCGATCATCATCAGCACCCGGGCGGGCGTCCACGCCGTCCCACGGTCGCTGATCGAGGTCGGTAAGGCGTACGTGGCAAGCGAGAGCACGATCATGCGGAAGATCATCGTGCCCTCCACGCTGCCGCACATCATGACCGGCCTCCGGCTCGGTGTGGGCCGCGCCGTGATCGGCATCGTCATCGCGGAGTTCTTCACCGCGCTCGGCGGGCTCGGCGGGTTGATCATCACCGCTGGCCAGCGCTTCGACACGGCAGCGCTGTTCGTTCCAATCGTGGTTCTTATGGCGCTCGGCATCGGCCTGACCAGGGCGGTGGGCTGGCTTGAGGCCAAGGTCGCACCCTGGCACGCGAGCATCAGCGGAGGGCGAGACGAATGACAGGCGAAGACTTCCGGACATTGCTCTCACCTGAGGAAAGGCAGGTGTTTGCGGAGGCCGGCTACGGAGCGCGGGCGGGCTTCGGCGCTCGCCCGGTGCTCGCGATCGTCGACGTGAACTACAACTTCTGCGGCGACCGGCCAGAGCCGCTGCTGGAGTCGGTGAAGCGCTGGCGCAACAGCTGCGGCGAGCACGCCTGGCGGGCCGCGGAGCGGATCCGCGACCTCGCCGCCGCCGCGCGCCGCGCCGACGTTCCGGTCATCTACAGCACAGGCGAGGACCCGCGACCGGACGGCCTCAACTCCGGTCGGTGGGCGGACAAGAACAGCCGCCGCGCCGAGGACACCTCGGTGCACGGCAACATGGGCAACCAGATCCTGCCGCTCATCGCTCCCCAGCCCGGGGACGTCGTCCTCGTCAAGTCCAAGCCGAGCGTGTTCTTCGGCACCCAGCTGGCGAGCATCCTGGTGGAGCTCGAGGCGGACAGCATCGTCGTGTGCGGCACCACCACGAGCGGCTGTGTGCGCGCCACGGTGGTCGACGGGTTCTCCTACAACTACCGGATGAGTGTCGTAGAGGAATGCACCTTCGACCGCGCCCGCCTGCCCCACCTCGTCAACCTTTTCGACATGGACCAGAAGTACGCCGACGTGGTCACTCTTGCCGAAGCCGTCGCGTATTTCGACTCGTTGGCAGCCGACCGGCGGCGGACGACGCAGGGAGCCTCCCAGCATGCCTGAGGCCGACCACGTCGTGATCGTCGGCGCCGGCCCTGTCGGAGTTGTGGCTGCGTTGGCTGCCGTCCAGCGCGGCTTCCGTGTCACGCTGGTCGAGGCGGCCGAGCACGTGGACACCGATCCCCGTGCGTCGACATTCCACCCGTCGACCTTGGAGATGCTCGATGAGGTCGGCATCATTGACGAGTTCATGGCCGTCGGCCTCGTCGCGCGCCACTTCGATTTCTGGGACAAGCCGAACCGTGAGCTGGTGGCCCGGTTCGACCATCAGTACCTCAGCGAGGACACGGCCTATCCGTTCGTCGTCCAGACAGAACAGCACAAGCTGGTCCGCATTGGCCTCGAGCGGCTACGGCGATCGCCGAATGCGGACGTCCACCTCGGATGCACCTTCACGGGCGCCGAAGAGACGACGTCGGGCGTGCGAGTGACCGTCTCGGCCGGCGGCCAGGACGACATCATCGAGGCAACGTGGCTCATCGGGTGTGACGGCGGGCGCAGCGCCGTCCGCAAGCACTTGGACATCGAGTTCGAGGGCTACACCTGGCCAGAACGCTTCGTGGTGCTGACCAGCGCCTACGACTTCGGCACCGCCCTGGGCTGCAGCCCGCGCGCGTACATGGCCGCCCCCGGCGAGTGGACGAACCTGTTCAAGGTCGCCGGTGACGACATGAGGGGGCGGTGGCGTGCCGTGTTTCCAACGGCGGTCGGCGAGTCCGACGCGGAGGCCATGTCCGATGAGGCGTGCGGTCGCCGCCTCGCAGGAGTATGGCCCGACGCCACGGTCGACCAGCTTGTCCATCGCAAGATCTACAACGTGCACCAGCGGGTCGCTGCTCAGTTCCGCAAAGGACGAGCGTTCCTCGCGGGCGACGCCGCCCACGTCAACAACCCGATCGGCGGTCTTGGTCTGAACTGCGGAATCCACGACGTCATGGAACTCCTCGAGACGCTGGACACGTACCGGACGAATCCGGACGAGAAGTTGCTCGACCGCTACGAGCGACGGCGGCGCACGCTCAACATCCGGTACGTCCAGGAGCAGACGGTCACCAACAAGCGCCGCCTGGAGGAGAGAGACCCCGAGATTCGCAAGCAGCGCCTCGATGAAATCCGGGCGACGGCCGCGGATCCCGTCCGGCAGCGCGCCTACCTGCGTCGCTCCTCCCTGCTCGACAGCGTGGAGGAAGCCCGCGCCATCGGCTGACCGGTCGGAGCGACGAGCGTGGCTTGGCCCAGGAGCCGGGTGATCGGGGGATTGTGCGGGCACGCGTCCAACTCCCGCTCCTGCCCAGGCTGCGGAAAGGCTAGTCGAGCTGAGGTCACAGGAGCTCGGCGATCATTGTGGCGGCGCGTGCTGCGCCGTCCGTCTCCACGGGGAGGTACGAGATCTCGCGACCGATCTCGCTCACGATCGCGTCGGCGATCTGGTCTGGATCGGTCGTGGCGAACTCCATACAGCGGCCCGCGCCGTACCGGTTGAGCCGGTAGCGCACGTGGAAGTTCTGCTCGAAGTGGTTGTGCAGCGGGAAGTACAGGAAGGGGCGGCGGGCCGCGGTCAGCTCCATGGTGGTGGTCAAGCCGCCCTGGACGACGGCCAGATCGCAGACCGACAGGTGCCGGTAGAGCCGGTCGACGTAGCCGAGGATCTCGAGGCCATCGTGGCTCGGCAGGGACTCCGGGACGATTCGCGGGCCGGCGACGATGATCATTCGCAGCTCGGGCAGCTTCGCTTTGGCGATGGGGTATGCGTTGATGACCTTCTCGAGCAGCGCGCGCCCTACCCCGGAGCCGCCAACGGTGACCATGACGATCTTCTCGCCGGGCCGAAACCCGAGTTCCTCGCGCATCCCGTCGACATCTCTCGGGTCGGGCGGGGTGAAACCGGTGATGTAGCCCGAGAAGGCGAAGTGGTCAGCGGTCCAGTCTCTGATCTTCGGCAGGCCGGGCCCGAAGCTTTCCGGGATCACGTCGTCCGGATTGCCGACGAAGACCGCGCGGTCGCGGATGCGCGGGTACCGGGCGACGTGCTCGATCATCTCGGCGTTGTAGTCGGCGGTCAGGAACTCCTCCCGCGAACCCCCGTCGGGCATGGGAAGGTAGCCGACGAAGTCGGTCATCCACACGTGCGAGCCGCGCTTGAGCTCGGGGTTCTCGTGCCAGAAGTGGTCGATGTCCCACGCCTCGTCGCTGATCACGAGGTCGTACAGGCCCTCTTCGACGACTTCCTGGAAGATCATGAAGTTGGCAACCAGTATCTCGTCCATGTTCCGCAGCGCCTGAAAGCAGTGCAGCTCATGGCCGGCCGCCTCGGAGGCGATGTGGGCTGACTCGCTGGCCAGCCACCGGCTGGCGGGGTGGATCGTCTCTCCCTCGGCCTCGAGGACGTGGGTCACAGGGTCCTGGGCGAGCCAGTCGACCTGCACATCCGGGTGGAGCTTCTTCAACTCCTTGACGATCGCCACGTCCCGCCGTGCATGGCCCAGTCCGATTGGCGATGATACGTACAGCGCGCGTTTGGGCCGGCTGAGCCCTCGTGTCCACCGCTGTGTCTTCACGTCCGATCCTTTCGTGAGGCCATCGACGAACGTCCTGATGGCGCGGTTCACGGCGACCGGCTCCCTGGCGACCGTGAGGTGGCCGGCTCCTTCGATGACGAGCAGCTCTCCGCCAGTGAGCTCAGCGAACGCCCGGCCGCGCTCGACGTGCTGGCAGACATCCCGGTCGCCGTGGATGACCAGTACCGGGACGTCCAGCTCGCGGCAGCGCCGCTTGAAGTCCTCTTCGCCGGGCGGATCAGCGTCTTGGGCTTCCTCGCTCGCGACGAGAACTTCGCCCGTGGACTCCAGCGCCCAACCGACGGCGTCCTCGTGCTGCTTGGTCGAGTGCGGCTCGACCAACTGGGCGCCGAAGAAGAACTCCACCCAGCGGCGGTGCTCGGTGGTGATGCCGTGCCGGGTGCACAACTCCCAGCCGGACGCATTCTCGATGACGTCGTCCCACCGGCGAGCCGCCTCGACCCAGTGCGGCTGCGACCTGCCGAGGTACGGTACGCCCGGCTCGATGGCCACCAGGGCACGCACTCGGTCCGGGTGTTCGGCGGCGACGTCGACGGCCCACCAGTTGGCGTGGCAGTGGGCGACGATCACTGCCACGGCGGTCTCGGTCGCATCGAGCACGGCCACGATGTCGCGTTCGTTCTCAGCCCGGGCATGGGCGGCCACGTCGGCGGGCCGCCCGGACCGGCCGTTGCCGCGACCGTCGAACGTGACAACCCGGTAGTGCCTGGCGAGGTACGGGACCAGCGCCTTCCATATCCGGGAGTGCGTGATCGGGGACGGCGGGACGAGCAGCAGCGTTGGGTCGCCACAGCCGAAGACCTCGTAGTAGATCGGGACGCCGTCGCGGTCCAAGAGCCCGGCGCTGTCGGGCTGTCGTGCCCTCACCGCGCCACCTCCTCCACGAAGTCGCGCAGCGCCAGGTTGAACCGCACCGGGTCGCGGAGGATCGCGGAGTTGGAAGTCCAGTTCAAGCGCTCCCGGGTCGCGGAGCATCGGGCCGTGACCTGCGCCGGCCATCGACAGCAGGGTGCCGCCGGTGAGCCGTGCCGCCGCGACGCCTACCTCGTGATCGTGGATCCGGTCGTCCGTGCCATGGAACACCAGGACGGGACAGGTCACACCGCGGAAGACATCGGCACCCCGCCTCCCAAGCCCACGTGCCACGGATTCGGCCGCCAGGATGTCCGGTCCAGCGCTCGCGGCCCAGCGCGCCGCGTCCTCCCTGGCCTTGGTGGAGTGCGGTTCGGAGAAGACCTGGTCGAAGAAGAACTCGACGAAGTCCTCGTAGTGGTCCTGCCAGTAGGCCAGGTTGTACTTGTCCCACCCCTGCGGATCTCGCGGGTAAGGCTTCAGGAACGTGTCGGCGATACGGGCGCGTGCCGCGGGCGGCGGGATGAGCGGCAACGCCGGCCCGACGAGCACCAGGCCGAGGGCGCGCGCCGGATGGAGCGCCGCGAGCCGGACGCCGTACTGGGCGCCGAGCGACAGCCCGACCGCGACGGCCCGGTCAACCCCGCATGCGTCCAGCACTGCGGCGGCATCGGCGGCGTAGGCGTCCGCGCCATAGCGCTCCGGGTCGGTGACGCGATCGGACCGGCCGTTGCCTGGGCCGTCGTAGGTGATCACCCGGTAGTAGCGAGCCAGGTACGGAATCTGCAGCTTCCAGAACCGGGAGTGGATGATGGTCCAGGTCGGCATCAGCAGGATCGTCGGCTCACCGGCGCCGAAGACCTCGTAGCCTAGCGAGACACCGTCCCGCTCGACGTGTCCCGCGTGATCCGGGTAGCGAGCCCTCACGACGGCGCTCGCGTCCCTGCGGTCGAGGTCCGTGCCAACCGAGTCATCGCGGATCTCTCTGTGGTGCCCGTTCCGGTAACCGCCGCGCTGCTCGGCCATTGCGAAGGGCTGCCCAGACGCCTGCCACGGCGAGGACAAGGACGACAGCGAGCAGCGCGATCAATGCCGCGTTGGGCCCGTGGCTGTGCCCGGCGTGGGCGAGTACGGCTGCCATCGGCTTCCCCTAGATTGGAGTGAACAGGGCGGTGCCGGCTGTTGCAAGGCCGCCGGCGATGAGCGCGATACCTGCCGGTGCCACCAGCCTGGTGCCCCATGTCGTGGTCTTCTCGGCAACCATCACGGCCGTGAGCACGAGCATCCATAGCAGGCTGCCGGTGCCGGTCGCGAACATCACGAGCATCAGCGCCCAGCAGCAGCCCAGGCAGTACAGTGCGTGCCGAACCCCGAGCAGCCAGGCCCCGCCGGCGTTGCGGCGGTAGTGGGCCCAGACCAGACTCAGCGGAGACCGGCACGCGGTCAAGCATGCCCTCTTCAGCGCGCTGAACTGGAATGCCCCGGCCAGGGCCAGCGTGCCCCCTAGCACGAGCCCCGGGCGTCCCGCCAGCCAACTCCAGTGCTCAACCAGCGCGTGTACGCCCGCGTCGGCGGCGAGCGCGGCCAGCGCGAAACCTGTCCACACGGCCAGGTACGCGCTGACAATGGCACCGCGGCTCCGCGCAGGTTGAGGCTGGCGGGCGCTGACGCTCCAGAACAGTTCCAGCATCGGCACCGTCGTCGGCAGCATCATCGCCCCGATCATGACCAGCCAGGCGACGGTGAACGCCGAAAGGCGCCATGGCAACGCGAGATTCGAGTTTTCGACGACGACGTCGTGATGGCCAAGCCCGTCCACGCCCGTTAGTGCCGCGACGACGGCGATGAACCAGCAGACGCCGGCGACCGCCCAGATCGCACGGGCCGGACCGCGCACCGCAACCCGCGGTGGAATGTCGGCGGCCGTAGTTGCAGGCATTGTCGCGTCCTGGGCCAAGCTCAGCCGGCGAACCGGAAGGTTCCCTGGATGGCGTTCTGGCCGCTGACCTCGACATCGGACAGCCCATGCTGGCTCCCGGCGCGACGGAAGATCTCCGCCTTGCCCGGGAAGGCTGGCGATCCCGGGATTGTCGAGAAGACCGTGTCGTGCAGCGCAGTCGTCTCTCCGGTGGCCCCGCGGAACGGGCTGAGACGCGCCTCGGCTGCGTCGCCGATTGTGATGGTGCCCTTCCCGCCCGTCACGGTGAACGTGATCGCGGCCCGCTCGACGGCCACCACCTCGCCGATCAGCGCCGCGAGGTCGGCGATCGGTCCGCCGAGTTCTCCGGTGAACACGCGCAACAGCGCGGCTTGCTGCTGCTCGGTGCAGCGGTCGTCGACGTAGACGATCGCCTTCCAGTTGCCGGCCAGCACGTTGCCGGGGATGTGGACGCTGGCCGCGATGACGCGGTCGGACACGTCGATGCCCTCAATGGTGCCGTGATCGACGGCCCACGCCAGGATCGAGTCACAGGTGCCGCCGTCCGGGTCCTCCCCGACCCAGCACGGGCAGAGAGTGTTGCACGTGCACACCTCCAGCAGCCGACCCTCGATCTGGTAGGTCGTCGTCGTCTCCGTTGCGGTCATTGGTGTGCTCCAATCAGGTCGATGATCAGCCACGCGATGTGCGGGCCAGCCGAGGGATGAATGGGGGAGTGCGGCGCCTGTACTCCTCGTACGTCTCACCGAAGTGAGCACGCAGGTCGTGCTCCTCGAACCGGACGGCGACGAGGATGTATCCGGTGCCTAGTGCCGCGAAGAGCAGCCGCCCGGCGCTCATCTCCGGGGTCGCCCAGAACAGGATGAGGAAGCCGGCCATGATGGGATGCCGGACCATGCGGTACAGCAGCGGCTGCCGGAAGCCGGGGCCCTCGTAGCGGCGGCCACGAGCGTGTGCGGTCGCCTGACGCAGCCCGAACAGGTCGAAATGGTCGATGGCGAAGGTGCTGACGAGCACCAACACCCAGCCGAGCCCGTACAGCACCCAGAGCAGCACCGACGCCCACTCCGCGTCTACCGACCACACCGTCGCGGGCAGCGGCCGCCACTGCCAGAGCACGAGCGCCAGGACGAGGCTGGCCGCGAGCACGAACGTGCTGCGCTCTATCGAGACCGGGACGAACCTGGTCCACCAGCGCTTGAACCACGGCCGCGCCATCACGCTGTGCTGGGCGGCGAACAGCCCGAGCAGGGCAGCGTCAACCACGACGGCGAGCCAGACCGCGCCCTCAGGCCCGTCGTCGATGCCCTTCGGGACGCCGGCGTTGGCGAGGAACCCGACGGTGTAGATGAACACCACCAAGAAGAACAGGTACACAACAAGGCCGTAAGCCATAGTCGCGGCCCACAAGGCCCGTGTTGTCGGGCGTGCAATGGACGGTGTCATCGGCCGGGCCTCCCAGCGCGTCGTCGTTGACCTGTACTCGTTCTAGGTCGGACGCGACAGCCGCGGCCATCAGGGAAATCACTTAGTAGGCTCCGTGCTCCGGTTCGTAGATCCCGTGTGAGACCGCCCAGGCGGCGATCTCGGCCCGGGAGCGGGCGCCCAGCTTGCCCATCATGTTTCGGACATGTACCTCTGCCGTCTTCTCGGTGATGCCCAGTGCCCGCCCGATCTCGCGGTTGGTGTGCCCAGCCGCGATGAGCGCCGCGACCTCGCGTTCACGGGGCGTAGGCCAGGCCACGGTGGTTTCATCACCGCCGGTGTCGGCGCCGACAACGCGGCGAGCAAGGGCGAGAACGCCACTGGTGGGCAAGGCCAGGCCGGCCTGGAACGCACGGTCCGCCCGCTCCGGCCCTAACGACCGGCGAACGGACTGCTCGGCGTGCTCGCGAGCGGCCAGCTCATTCGCCGTACCTGGCACGGCGAGCGCTCGGCGGATGACCGACGCCGCCCCAAGCAGGCGGCCGGCGGTCTCGCCCAGGCCACGCGCACTGGCAATCTGCGCAACCAACTCCACGCTCTGAGCAAGGCCGCGGTGGTCGGCGGTCCGCTCGTACTCGTCCAACGCGGCTGCGGCGAGCGGTACGGCCGCGCCGAGGTTGCCGCGGCGCGTTTCGACACTGGCCAGCCCCCATGCCGCACACGCCACCCCCCACTCATAGCGCAGGTCCCGGAACCGACGGAGACTCTCCGAGAACAGCTCGCCGGCCGCGTCGAGTTCGCCGCGGCGCCAGGCGAGCATCCCGAGGTCGAACCGCGCCCAGGCGAGCCCGCGCTGGTCGCCGGCCTGCTCGAAGACCTCGCGGGCGGCAGCATAGTTGTCGACGGCCATATCGAGCTCTCCTGCGTCTCGTGCCGTGTGACCCAGGAAGGCGCTCGCGATGGCGACCCTCCGTACGTCGCCTGTGTGCTCGCTCAGCCGCCGGCTACGGGACAGCAGGTCGGCGGCGGCCGCAAGGTCGCGCTGTGACCAGGCGAGGATTCCTGTGGTCAGCAGCGCTGCCGCCATAGCACCGGCAAGCGACGGCTCGTCGCCCCCGACAGCGTCGAGCGTGCGGTTCAAGATGACGCGACCCTCGCCGACGTATCCACGCGTGTACCAGTACCAACCGAGCGTCGCGGCGACCTTGAGCGCCGTCGCAGCATTACCTTCGTCGAGGCTGTGATCGAGCGCCGAACGCAGGTTGCCGTGCTCGTACCCGAGCCATGACCACCACATGTCCTCATCGGGCGTGCCGATGCCGCTTTCGGCCTGGACGGCGAGAGCCGCGTAGAACTCGGCGTGGCGACGGCGGGTCGGTTCGCGCTCCGCATGGACGGTCAGTTGCTCGGCGGCATACTCGCGAATGCTTTCCAGCATCGTGAAGAACGTGACACCGTCAGGCCGCGTCGAGCGATTGATGACGCTCTTGTCCAGTAGAGCCGCGGTCGCGGCCACCACGTCAATCTGTTCATGGTCGGCAGGGTCAGCGCAGACAGCCTCAGCCGCGGGCAGCGTCCAGCCGCCCAGAAACACCGAAAGCCGGCGGAACAAGGCCCGTTCCAGCTCGGGCATGAGATTGTGGCTCCAGCTGATCGCCGTCCGCAGGCCCTCATGTCGCTCCGGCATGTCATGGAGCCCACCGGCAAGCAGGATGGACCGGTGCCGCAGCCGGTACGCGAGCTCGGCAGGCGTGAACACCTTCAGCTGAGCAGCCGCCAGTTCTAGCGCTAACGGCAGCCCATCGAGCCGGACGCACACCTCTGCCACATCCCGCGCGTTCTCCCGCGTGATGCCAAAGCCGTGCCGGACGGCTTGCGCGCGGGCGACCAGCAGCCGGACCGCCGGGCTCTTCGCCACCAGGCCCGGGTCGTCGAACTCGGATGGGTCCGGCACCGGCAACGGGACGACCGCGACCTCGCGCTCCATGGTCAGATGTAGCCGCTCCCGGCTAGTGGCGAGCACCCGCACCTGGGGGCACTCCGCCAGGACGTGGCCTAGTTCCGGGATGGGAAGGAAGTGCTCGCAGTTGTCGACAACGAGCAACAGCTCGCGGCTCGCCAGGCTGTCGACCAGCCGCTCGTGCACGGGCTGCCCAGGGGTCTCGCTGCTGCCGACCGCCCGTGCGATCTCGCCAAGGACGGACCCTCCAGCGGGAATGCCAGCGAGGTCGACGAACACCTCGCCGTCGGCGAACCGGCTCGCCATCGCTCGGACGGCTGCCACCGCCAGCCGGGTCTTCCCGACGCCGGGCGGCCCGGTCAGCGTGATGAGCCGGAACTGCGGATCGGCCAGGGCAGACTCGATCAGGCCGAGCTCGCCCTCCCGCCCGACCAGTGGCGAGGGCCACACAGGCAGAGTGCCGGATCCCGAGACCACAGCGGAATCATCCACCCAGAGCCAGGTGAAGTGCCATGACGTCGCCGGGATACGCAGGCGGCGATCGGCCATCGCGGGATCAACGCGGAGTTGTGTCCCACCTGTTGGTCAGTATCGGTCGTGGGCGTGTTGGGGCGCCGATCCACGGGCCCGTACTGGATTGGAGGAGAGATATGGACCAGTACACCGGAAGCGGGCCGAGGGTCGAGCCGAAGAACGGTTTCGGCCTCACCACGTTGATCGTTGGACTGATCGGGATCCTGTTCGGGCTCGTCCCGATCACCGGGTTCGTCGCCGTTGGGCTGGGGATCGTTGGGCTTGTGCTGGGTTTCGCAGCGCTCGGCCGGTTGCGCAGGCGTGTCGCGACGAACCGCAAGACCACGTGGATCGGGATCGTCGCCTCAGCCGTCGCGGTCGCGCTAGGAATCTGGGGGATCACGATCGTGTTCAGCGCCGTCGACCAACTCGACCGTGACCTCGGGGAGATCTCAGAGCAGCTCGACCGCGATATGGAGGAGCTCGAGCAGTAGTTCCAGGTTGGATATTGAACTTCCTGCTTCGGCTACGCCGGTCGAACCCTAGGGGCAACGACGGCTGACCTGCACGGTTGTGAATGAGTACTCACTCATTTAGCCTTGTCTGCGTGTCCGCTACCAGAACGTCTCGACGTACCCGGACGCGGGCCGCGCCCATGTCCGCCGAGGACCGGCGTGCGGCGCTAATCGCGGCCACGGTTCCGCTGGTAAGGAAGCATGGCCTCGACGTCAGCACCCGGCAGATCGCGCGGGCAGCGGGCATCGCGGAAGGGACGATCTTCCGGGCCTTCGAGAGCAAGGACGACCTCCTGCGGGCGGCTGTTCACGCCGCTCTTGACCCGCGCGAGGCGGAGCGTCAGATCGAGGCGATCGATCCGCGTACGCCGCTCGACAAGCGGATCGAGGCCGCGGCTGCGGTGTTCCAGCAGCGCATGACGAGCGCACTCGAGCTTGCCACCGCCGTCGGTGTAGCCAGGTTTGTCCACGAGCAGACGCACACGCACGCGACGCGGCACGCCCGGCTCATGGCACTGGTGGCCCGCCTCTTCGAGCCGGACCGCGACAAACTCCGGTGCACGCCGGACGAGGCGGCCCGGATGTTCCAGATCATCGCTGCAGGCGGCTCGCATCCGCGGCTTGCCGGCGAGCCGGTGCTGACGCCGGCGGAGATCACGTCCCTGCTACTCGACGGCATCCGTCACCACTGACCCAGGGGGAGACCTACTCGTGCTCATCGATCTGCTGCGCACCTACCTGCGTCCGTACCGGAGATGGCTGGCCGCCGTGGTGGTGTTCCAACTGGCCGGGACGCTGGCGGCGTTGTACCTGCCCAGCCTGAACGCCGACATCATCGACCACGGGATCGCGCAGGGTGACACGGGCTACATTCTCCGGACTGGAGCCTGGATGCTGGCGGTCACGGCGGTGCAGGGAGGGGGCATCGTGGCCGCGGTCTACTACGGCGCCCGAGCGGCGATGGCGTTCGGACGCGACGTCCGGGGGGCGATCTTCTCGACGGTAGGACGGTTCTCCACCCGGGAGATCACCCTGTTCGGTGCGCCTTCGCTGATCACACGCAACACCAACGACGTCCAGCAGGTGCAGATGCTGGTCGTGGTCAGCGCCACGATGCTGGTCATGGCGCCGATCATGAGCATCGGCGGAATCGTCATGGCCCTGCGCCAGGACGTAGGCCTGTCGTGGCTGATGCTCGTCGCCGTGCCGGCGCTGCTCGCAGGCATGCTGCTCATCGCCCGCGAGATGGTCCCCGCGTTCCGGGCGATGCAGACCCGCATCGACGCCGTCAACCGCGTGCTGCGCGAGCAGATCACCGGCATCCGGGTCGTCCGCTCGTTCGTCCGCGAACCGTACGAGACCGCCCGGTTCGACAGCGCCAACACCGCGCTGACCGAGGTCGCGCTGCGCGTGGGTCGCCTGATGGCGCTGATCTTTCCGTTCATCATGATCGTCCTCAACGCATCGAGCGCCGCGGTGCTCTGGTTCGGAGGCCAGCGGGTGGACGCCGGCGCGATGCAGGTGGGCGCGCTGACCGCCTTTCTCACCTACCTGATGCACATCCTCATGGCCGTCATGATGGTCACGTTCCTGCTGGTCATGCTGCCTCGGGCGGCGGTGTCGGCCGAGCGTATCGGTGAGGTGCTGCGTACCCGGTCGTCGGTTGTCCCGCCCGCCGAGCCGGTACGGGAGATGCCCAGCCCGGGTGAGGTCCGGCTGCGCGGCGCCGGGTTCGCCTACCCTGGCGCGGAAGCGCCGGTGCTGCGCGACGTCACCTTCCACACCGCGCCCGGCCAGCGGACCGCTGTCATCGGCAGCACAGGTGCGGGCAAGACGACGCTGCTCAACCTGATTCCACGGTTGATCGACGCGACCGCCGGTGCGGTGTTCGTCGGCGGGGTGGACGTCCGCCGGCTCGACCTTGACGTGCTGCGCGGCGCGATCGGCATGGTTCCGCAGAAGGCGTTCCTCTTCTCCGGCACGGTGGCCAGCAACCTGCGCTACGGCCGGCCCGACGCGACCGACGCGGAGCTGTGGGCGGCGCTGGAGGTGGCCCAGGCACGGGACTTCGTCGCCGCGCTCCCCGAGGGCCTGGACGCCCCGGTCGCGCAGGGAGGGACAAACTTCTCTGGCGGCCAGCGGCAGCGGCTGGCGATCACCCGCGCGTTGGTGAAGCGGCCAACCGTGTACTTGTTCGACGACTCGTTCTCCGCGCTGGATGTGGGAACGGACGCGCGGCTGCGCGCC
>CAZMXH010000047.1:0-14434 GCA_964570165.1 uncultured Actinomycetes bacterium | reverse complement strand
AGCCGTCGCCATCTGGGTAGATCTTCACCGGACGGCCGAGTTGGAACGTACGCCGAAGCACTGCATCGTCCGCTGGGACCATGGCGTGGAGATCCTGGGCAAGCAGTTGGTGCACCGCGTCGCACTCGTCCATGGTGAGTGGCCGGCCGTCGGGCATTCGCGTGAGGAAAGTGAAGATCGTCGGAAGGTCATCGAGACCCCGGTGGTCATCCTCCGGAATCGGCGTATACGGGCTCTCCACCAGAGAGAGGCACGGCGTGCGCTCGATGAGACGGCGCAAGCCAGCGGCAAGCAGCCGGAGCACCTCGTCGCGGATCTCCGGTGAGACGTTGTGGAACGATCGCATCTCGGCGAGCGCAGCCTCCCAGCGAAGGAAGAGACCTGCGTTGAGGCCAGGCCGCGCTGCACGGCGGAGATCGTCGAGAGTCGGCGGAATGTCGGCCTGCGTCAAGTACTCGGCGATGCCCGACGGCAGCGGCCGTCCCGTGGCGAGACGCCGCGCCAGCGACGCTGGAATGAGCACCGCTCCGGAGAACGGAGGCCCGCCAAAGAACTTCGACCCTGTCACGATCACCTGACCAGCGCGTTCGACGTACGCGACGGCCGTGTGCTGGTCGATGCGCATCTGCGCCGCGTCCACGACGATGTCCAAGCGGTCGCCGTACCGTTGCTGCCACCTCTGGACGGCCTCTGGGCGCGGGATCCGGATGCCCGTCTTTGAGCCCTCGACCACATGGACGAGCGTCTGGCACTGGTCTGCGCGCGCCTCGATGGCCTCCTCGACTGCGGCCTCAACATCGTCAGCGCCCAGCATCTGCCCGCGCTCATCTCGGAGGTCGACCGTGGACGTGATGATCATTGACTCGTCGAGGCCCGCCAGCGGCTCGCCAGCGCGCCCACGTCGGCCTGACGGCAGTTGTTCACCGAAGTGCCGACCTGCGGCGGCATGCGTGCTACCGCTGCCGATCTCGTGCTGGCCCACAACGACGGAGTGCACCGGCTTGCCCGTACTCATCGCCACGAGCAGCGGGACGAGTTCGGCATCCGTCCCTGACGGCGTGAACACGACCTCGATGTCGGTCGCGCCGCTGAGCCCGAGCGCGGCCAGGAGTGTCGTCCGCATCACTGCACCGTGCGCGGCAACGATCCGGTCGAGGTCACCTGCGAGTGCCGCTTCGATGAGCAGCCTGCGGAGACGGTTCGCTGCCTCGAACGCGCGCGTTGTCGGTGACGACGCTGTGCACGAGCCGAATGATGCCGTCCACGGTGTCGGACTCGGCGAGATGCCATAGGTGTTGACGCCTACGTTCCAGTCGATCAGCTGCCGATCGTCCCCACCGGCGGCGAGCATCGCTTCGGTCGGAACCGCGAACGGCAGCGCACGCGCTGCTCGCTCGATCTCGTCGTCCGGACATCGCTCGGAGGCCCCATCGCGCCGCCGCAGGAACTCGGCGATGCCGCTGGAGATCGACAGCGCCGGTTCACTGCCGTCGGATAGGTCGTGGAGGTTGAGGATCTCTTCGGCGACATCCGAAAGTGGCGAGAACGCCGCCAGTGACGCAGGCTCGCCGCGGGATGCCAGGCAGGTTGCTCCGAAGGTCAGCGCCGTTGCGTGGGCAAGGATACGATCGGCCCACTCGGCTCGGCCTTGGCCCAGGGTGTTGAGCTCGATCGCCTCGCGCAGGATGAGCGCCGAGCCGGTGACCGTGGCGGCCCGGTCCGGCCGGATGAACACGGCGGCTTCGTCGAGTATGAACGGACGGGTCAACGCCGGATCGATGCGCACCGACAGCCCGGCGAGCCGGGTACCGATCTCGGGTAGCCCGCAGGCCTCGATGACGGGCCACGGGACGGGCGGTGTTTGGCCGGCATTCTCGAGAACGGCTGCGGCGAGCGAGGCGTCGGTCATATGTCGTACCTGCTCTCGAGTTGGTCTAGCACAGCGGCCGTGACGTCGGCGCTTGGCTCCAGGCGGGATGTCACGCCGTAGAGCGTGGCGCCGCTGCCGCCGGAGCCGGCGGGTGGCGCTTGGCTCACGGCCCACCGGAGATCTCGGAGGAACTCGTCGATCACAGGGACATGGGTCGGGTTGACGATGAAGTGGATGCTGTCCGGGTCTCGCTGGCGGTCGATGCGCCAGCGGCGCTCTTCCAGCCGATCGGCGACGGCCATCATGTCGACGTGATCGGAGGCCACGGCGAACACGCTCATCGGTGGGGCGCCGAGGATGTCGAGTTCTCGCATGGCGCGGATGCCATCCTGGAGCCGCTGTGTCGCGTCCATGACCGCGCCGAAGATGCGGCGGTATCCGGACCGGCCCTGGTGGACGATCGCCGCCCAGGCGCCGGCGATCGCACCACCGGGGCGGGTGCCGAGCAGCGTGGGTGAGGCGAGCACACCGCCCGGCCAGTCGGTGTAGGCGGAGAACTGGTACCGCCGCAGCGCCTTGTCGCGGTAGAGGATGGTGGAGGAGCCCTTTGGGCCGTAGCCGTACTTGTGCAGGTCCGCAGTGATCGAGGTCACTCCGGGTACGGCGAAGTCGAACGGCGGAACCTCGTGCCCGAGGTCGCGGACAAACGGCAGCGCGAACCCGCCGAGTGCGGCGTCGATGTGCAGCCCGATCCCGCGGGCGGCGGTGATTTCGGCGAGTTCTTCGATGGGGTCGACGACGCCGTACGGGAAGCACGGCGCCGAGGCGCAGCCGAGGATGGTCGACTCTGAGATGGCGGCGGAGAACGCGTCCGGGTCAGCGCGGAAAGTGTCGTCGATCGGGACGGGGACAGCCCGCACGCCGAGCAGGTCGCCCGCCTTCAGAAATGCCGGATGCGCCGTGGTGGGAACGATCATCTCGGGCTCAGCGATCTCGGGGTGCACGGCGCGCGCGCGATCGCGGTAAGCCTTGACCGCGAGGATGATGCTCTCGGTTCCGCCTGAGGTCATCGTCCCGCCCGCGCTCTGCGGATCGGCGCCGAGAAGGTCGAGCAGCATCAACACGACCTCCTTCTCCATGGTGGCGAGGCTGGGGAAGGCGGTCGGACCGAGCATGTTCTCGGAGGCGAACTCGCGGTAGGCGTCCTGGACGACGGCGTCGTGTTCGTGGCCGGCGGCGTAGACCAGGCTCCAGATCCGACCGCCGCGCCAGTCCACGTCGTCCGAGCGCCGCGAGCGTAGCTGTTCGCGCAGTTCGTCGGCGGGCACGCCCTCCTCAGGAAACCGAGCCGGGCTCACCGCGGTTGTCCCGCCTGGATCGATCGGTCGTCGTCCTCCCGCGCCTCGATCCCTAGTTCCTTGAGGCTGGCCCGGGCGAGAGCGTCGGACGAGTCCACGATGGGAACGTCCCCCACCTCTGTGACGTCGGGAAGCACGGCAGAGATGTCCGTGCACCCGATGACCAGAGCCTGGGCTCCCCGCTCAACCAGATCTTGGCAAGCCAAGAGGAGAAGGCCGCGGGCGGTGGCGTGGTCGCCCGCTTTGACAGCGCGGATGCCCTGCATTACCGGGCTCGTCGGCCCGAGGTCCGTCAGGTCGAGGGTGTTCATGCCGGACTGCGCCAGGTGGTCGTGGTAGATCCGGGCGCGGGTGGTGCCGTCATTGGCCATCAGACCAACGTCCCGGATCCCCGGCGCCAGGATCTGGAGCCGCTCTACCGTGGCTGTCACAATGTGCGGGATCGGCGCTGCCGATGCGGCGGCGAGCTGGCCGTACCAAAAGTGCGCGTTGTTGCACGGGATCGCGATAACCGCGCAGCCGGCCTCGTTCAGGAACTCTATTCCTCGGCTCATCGCTGGCAGAGGGCTCGGCCCGTCGCCTGTCGTGGCTTGAGGCCGGCCCGGCGTCGATGTGTCTGAGTACACGAGCGTGGGCACGTGGTCCTGGTCGCGGTCGGCAGGGGTCAGGCGGGCGAGCCGGGTGAGGAAGTCTGTGGTGGCGTCGGGGCCCATGCCGCCGAGTACGCCGAGCACCGGGGCTCCAGATTCCGTGGACATCCGCACGTGTTGCCGCTCCCTGGATCGTCAGTTGCCGCGCACCGACACTCTACGCATCTGTGGCGATCCTTCCCGATGTCCGCACGGCATGTCGGCGCATCCCCAGGGGCATGCGCCTGGGGGTGCACCGGGCAACCCGCTGAACGTGGTCAACTCGGTCAGGTGGCGGCAGTCCGTCAGTTGTCGCGCCTTGCGCGGGCAAATCTGCCATCATGTAACGCGTTCTGCCCAGACCTGGTGGACAGGTACATGAAGGGCAACAGGGGGGTTCGCATGAGCCACGTGGACGCTGCGGAGTCCAGCGCGAGCACGGCGACACCCGGTCGCGTGCGGCTGGCCGGCGTTCGGCTGGACAGCCAGTTGCTGGAGCGAGCGGTGCTGGCCCACGGGCTGGGGTCACTCCGGCTGTCCCCGCTTACGTTCGTAGCTGACACCTCGACCGCCGACGGCGAACTCGGCTTCCACGGCACCGCCGCGACGACCACCTCCAAGGTGGGCCGGGAGATCGCTGGTGACGTCCAGCGCCGGCGCTCGGCGCTGCAGGTTGCGGGGGTGCCGGTTCCCGTCGGGAGGGTGTTCGAGCCCGACGAGGTGGAGGAGGCGATCCACTACGCGGAGGGTGTTCACTTCCCCGTAACTGTCAAGCCGGCGTCCAGACGGCGCGGCGGTGTCGCGACCAACCTGTCGGGTGTTGCAGCCGTCGCGGCAGCACTGGCGGAGTTGCACCGGAGCAAGTACGCGAATCGGCGATTCGTGGTCGAGCAGTACGTCGTCGGCGTCTCCCATCGGGTGTTGGTCATCGGCGACCGTGCGGTCTCGGTGCTGCGCTGCAGCGACCGGCGTGACGTGACCGACGAGGTCGACGCCGCGGTGACGGACATCGCCGTGCGCGCGGTGGCGGCCGTGCCGGGCCTGGACCACGGGGGAGTGGACGTGGTCGTCGACGACGGTGCGGCAGTCGTCGTCGAGATGGACGCCTCACCGCCGCTCGCGGAGCACGAGGCGCCCGCGGCCGGGCCGGGTAGGGCGGTCACAGCGGAGCTGGTCCGTAGCCGCCTGGCGTCACCTCCGGAGCCGCTGGGCGGCGGCTCTCCCGTCCGGGTCGACATGATGCTGTACGGCATGCCGGAGCCGGATCTGGTTGCGGCCAAGCTCAGCTGGCTGGCGGACTCGCTGGGCCTCAACGCGGAACTCGGTGCGGACGGTTGCTTGAGTGCCGAGATCGAGGGTCCGCTGGACGCGGTGTCCCGGATGCCGGCACTGATGGCGGCCGAGGGTATCGGCCCCGAGATCATCGAGACCTCGGCCCCAGTCTCCCGGGCTTCCACCGCAGCGGCATGACCAGCGCACTGACCGTCACGGGAGTCCGGCTGCACGAGTACGTGATGCCGATGAGGCGCGGCTTCGGGACGTCCCGTGGCGTGACCGACAGGGCGCGCAACCTGGTGGTGTGCCTCGAGGGCACGCACGGGTGGCGGACGCTCGCGGGCGTGGGTGAGGGCGTGCCCCGGGGCACGCTGACCGGCGACTCTCGCGACGGCTCGTGGTCGTTCCTGCTCGAGGCCGGGCGCCGAGTGGAGGGCACCCAGATACCGACGGCCGACCCTGAGGCCTCGCTGGAGACCGTCCGCGCCGTCATGGCCGACCTGCGCGAGCTCGCGCAGAAGGAGGCGACGAGCGAGACGCCCAAGCCGTTCCGCGGCACGCTGGCCGGCGTCGACATCGCGCTGCTCGACCTCACCGCGAAGGCGCACGGCCGTACCGTCTCGGCACTGCTAGGAGAGCAACGGTCGCAGGTGGGCGTGTCCGCCGGCACGATCTCCACGGCCCGCAGCCGCGAGGAGTTCGAGCACCGGACTCGCCGCGACGCCAGCCGGTTCCCGATGGCGCGGTTCAAGGGGACCGGCGACCCGGATGCCGACCTGGACCTGCTGCGGCTCGCGGCCGACACCAACCGCTCCGCCGGGGCCGACAAGCCGGTGTGGGTCGACGTCAACGAGGGCTACGAGCCGGCCCAGGCGACGAGGTTCGTCGACCGGGTCACTGACCTGATGTGTGCCGGCGACCTGCCGACAGAAGTGATCATCGAGCAGCCGGTGCCGAAGGCCTACACCTAAGAGCTGGTCAAGCTGCAGCGCCAGGCGGACCAGCGGCTCGCAGGACGGCGGCGTCGGCGTACGGTGATCACGCTCTGGCGCGGCCGCCGCTCGCCGTCCCGGTGGCACAACGCCGGCCCGCTCCGGCTGACGATCGTCGCGGACGAGAGCCTGTGGGAAGCCGACGACCTGCGCTCCCTGCAGCGGCTGGGCGGCTGCGGCGGGATCAACATCAAGGTCGCGAAGGCCGGCGGTGTGCTCGCAGCGTGGGATCTGGCGCAGGAGGCCGCCCGGCTAGATCCCGAGGCCCGGATCTACCTCGGCGGCATGCTCGCGACCAGCGACATCACCTCCTGGGCGCTGAAGAACCTGGCGATGGCCGTGCCGCGGCTGGACTACTTCACCACGTCTCCGCCCAGCAACGTCGAAGCTCGGATCGCGACCCCGTACCTGCGCTACCGCAGCAGCCGGACGCACCTTCTCGCGGACCAGGAGCAAGACGGCATCGGCGTCGAGCTGTCGTTGCCCGCCCTTGGGCCGTACGTGTCCCGGTCCGCGCGGTTCCCCGTCCCGGAATCGGCCGCAGCGCAGGGACGGCAGCCCAACAGCTTTGATCTGCCTCACCTGGAGCGTTTCGGGAAGCAGCATCTGGACAGCCACCTGCTCGAGCTCGAGGCGCTGTGCGGCGGGCTCGAGACGGTGCGGTACGGGCCGGCGCACTTCGTCGCGGGCGAGCGGGCGGAGGAGCCCCGGATCGGCTTTTCCTGGACCGCTGGCGTCGAGACGTCCCGGGTCGGAAGCCATCTGACGGGCGACAAGCACCTGACGCGGGTCCTGCTCGAGCGTGCAGGCGTCGCGGTCCCGGAGGGCAGCCGGTTCACCGTGGACCAGCGGGACGAGGCCGTCGCGTACGCCGCGGCGCTGGGCTGGCCGGTCGTGAGCAAGCCGCTCTCGGGTACCGGCGGCAACGCGGTAACGACGAACATTCGCTCGACAGACGAGCTGAGCTGGGCGCTCGACAGGATCGGCGGCGCCGGCTTCCGGCAGCTGATGGTGGAGCGCCACGTGCGCGGCGGGGCGTACCGGTTCGTCGTCTTGCGAGACCGGGTGCTTTCGGTGCTGTACCGGCGGCCGGCCGGGATCGTGGGTGACGGCGAGAGCACCGTGGCGGAACTGATCGGCCAGCAGAACGAGGTGCGCGCCGGGGCCCGCCGGTTACAGGCCAGGCCGGTGCGCATCGACGACCGGGTGCGTTTCCAGCTTGAGCGGCAAGGCCTGGCGTGGGATTCGGTGCCGGCGCTGGGCCGCCGGGTCGAGTTGAGCACCACCTGCAGCGTCAGCCAGGGTGCCGAGAGCTTCCAAGTGCTGGACGAGACGCATCCGACCCTGCTGGGTGAGGCCGTCCGGGCGGCGTGTGCCATTCCAGGGCTGACGTACGCCGGAGTCGACATGCTGCTCGCCGACCATCGCCGCCCGCTGGCCGAGCAGAACGCGACCGTGTGCGAGATCAGTTCCAGTCCGACCAGCCGGATCAACCACTTCCCGCTGTACGGGCCGTCCAGCAACGTGTCGCGGGAACTGCTGGCCGACCAGTGCGAGCGCGCGGGGTTGCCGCTGGCCGAGGGTGCTGACGAGCTGTGCCTCCACCTGCAGGTACGGGGTGTGGTCCAGGAGGTCGGCTACCGGCACTGGATGAAGAACGTCGCGCGCGAGTTCGGCGTCGCTGGATGGGTCCGCAACACCATGGACAAGGACCTTCTGGAGGCCTGCCTCGCTGGCCCGGCCGGCCCGGCGGCGGCACTGGCCTCGCTGGCCATCAGCGGTCCGGCTCGGGCCCGCCCGGACTACGTGGTGTGCTGGCACCACGAGGGCGCCATCCCGGAGGGCCGGTTCACGGTCAAGCGCTGAGCGAGCCTCCGTCCCCCTCTGGCGAGTTGTCAGGGTGTGGCTACCCGTCAGCGCTGACCAGGGACTTGTCCGGCCTGACAAGTCGAAGTGGTGTCCAGGTGTATCGCTGTTCCAGGGCGGTGTCGTCGCAGCTACTGGGCGTGGGCGCGCCGACCGGCATCCGCCGAAGGCGGAGGGTGACGCGCTCGTCGCGCCCGCCCTGGCGGGCCTCCCCGGCGACCGTGACGGGCACATCGACCTCCGGCTCGTCCGCGGGAGTGGGCGTGCCGGCGAGCACGGCGTCGATCGCCGTCAGTTGCTCCCTGCGGCGCATGATGTGCTCGGCCACCTGCGCGGCGGGGTGCAGCCCGGACCGTCCTCGCAGGTTGTCCAACCGCACGCGACCGTCGCGGTAGTCGCCGGCCGCCGCGAGCGCCGACGTCGGCGTCAACCGGCCGTAGTACAGCCCGTGCGGGAAGCAAACCATGTTGCCGGCGAACCGGTGGCCGCCGACATGGGTGCATTCCCAGACGCCGTCGTGCTCGGCCGCGAGCGCCGTCGCGACCGGGCGTCCGAACTCGGCGCAGCATGCATCGCGCTTGGCGTTCGTGCAGACCGCGTACAGCGGTGCGTCGCGCTCGCTGCCGGCGCGCACTGGGCGTCCGTCCACGAGCCCTTCCAGGTCCAGGTCGAGAATGTCGGCGTACCTGTCGATGGTGAGCTCGCGTATCCACGGCCGCGTTCCCGACGGCGCGCCCGTCCACACCAGGTAGCACTGTGGACGCTCGACCGCCCGGTGTTCCGGCTGCCGGATGAGCACGACCTTGGCGGTGGGCGCCCGGCGTTCGATCTCGTCCGCCACCGCCGGCCCGAGCGCCTCCTTGACCGACTTGCGCTGCCACGGCCCCGGATGCTCCACCAGCAGCCACGCGGTCGCGGATCCGGCGGTCCCGGCCAGCGGTTCACCCTGGGCGGCGGAGTGGCCGGAGCATGCGGACGGCCGCCGGCTTACCGGCAGCGGCGTATCGGCCAGGGCGGGGGACCCGGCGTGGCTGAACGGTGTGTGGTTTGCAGGCATCGAATGGAACCGTACCGCGCCCTTGGAGCGTCCAACGGCGCATGAGATTCGGGCGGATTCTCCTCGCTGCCGTGCTCGGTGCCTCGGCGTGCGCCGCGGACGGGCGACCAGAGCGCGGACGGTGCGGCAAGCTCGGATCCGGGCACCGTCTCTCCGCCCGGCGTGGAGCGGGTCGCACCGGCTGGCGGCGAGCCGATCGAAGCTTCATCCGGCGTCGCGACAGCGGGCTTGTGCTGTTCGCCGGTCAGGTGACCGACCCCACCGCATAGACCCCCGGGAATCGATCTGTCTTCGCTGCGGTTGCCAAGTTCAGCGTGGGGCTGACGGGGTACCGGGGAGGGCCGTGGCTAGACCGAGACCGGGACTGGTCGTCGGCCGACCGGCGTGGGTGCGCAACCTTGCCCGGCCGGCCCGTGCGTTCGTCGAGACCGAGGTCGGCAGCGCGCTCGTGCTGCTGGCCGCGGCGGTTGCCGCGCTGCTGTGGGCGAACTCGCCGTGGGCGTCGAGCTACGAGGGCTTCTGGTCAACCGAGCTAGCGATCCGGATCGGCGGCGCCGAACTCGCCCACGACCTTCGCTGGTGGGTCAACGACGGCCTGATGGCGTTGTTCTTCTTCGTGATCGGGCTGGAGATCCGGCGGGAACTGGACATGGGCGAGCTGCGGGAGCGCCGCCGGGTGGCGATACCCGTGCTGGCCGCGCTTGGCGGGATGGCCGCCCCTGCGTTGCTCTACGTCTCGTTCACCAGGGGCAGCGAAGCCGTCCACGGGTGGGGAATCGTGATGGCGACCGACACGGCTTTCGCTCTCGGTGTGCTGGCGTTGGTCGGACGACGGTGGCCGGTGCGGCTGCGGGCCTTCCTGCTCACGTTAGTCGTGGTCGATGACGTGGGCGCCTTGACGGTGATCGCGCTCGTGTACACCGGCGACCTCTCGCCGCTCCCGCTGTTCATCGCGGCCGGCATCTTCGTCGTGGTCGTCGCACTGCGGGCAGCGGGCATACATCGCGGGGAGCCGTACCTGCTGCTCGGTGTGGGGCTGTGGCTAGCGCTGCAGTATTCGGGGGTGCATCCGACGATCGCCGGGGTGGCGATGGGGCTGCTGGCAACGGCCTACCCGCCGACGCGGATGGACCTGCAGCGCGCGGCGTCCCTTTGGCGGTTGTTCCGCGAGCAGCCGACCTCGCGGTACGCACGGACGGCCAGCCGAGGGCTGCGGCAGGCGATCTCGCCGAACGAGCGGATGCAGCAGCTCTACCACCCCTGGACGAGCTACGTGATCGTTCCACTGTTCGCGCTGGCGAACGCGGGTGTGCAGCTCAGCGGTGAGCTACTCGGCCGTGCTGCCTCGTCCCCTGTGACGCTAGGGATCGTCGCCGGCCTGGTGATCGGGAAGCTTGTCGGGATCAGCGGAGTGAGCTGGCTCGCCAGTAGGCCGCGGCTCGGCGGCTTTCCCCTCACGATCCCGCTAGGACTCGTGACTGGGGTGGGCGCCGTGGCCGGCATCGGTTTCACAGTCTCGCTGTTCATCGCGGAGATCTCGTTCGAGGGAGCGACCCTTGAGGAGGCGAAACTCGGGATCCTGGTCGCGGCGGTTGTCGCGATCGGACTGAGCTGGCTCGTGTTCCGCGCTCTGGAGTTGCTGCCCGAGCAGGTGCGTGCCCGGCAGCGGGCGCAGCAGGCAGAGCCGATCATCGACCTCGTCGATCCAGTCGATCCGGAGCTAGACCACATCCGTGGCCCAGAGGAGGCGCCGGTGACGCTCGTCGAGTACGGCGACTTCGAGTGCCCATACTGCGGCCAGGCGGAACCGGTCGTGAGGGAACTGCTCGCGGCCTTCGGCACCGACCTGCGGTACGTGTTCCGGCACCTGCCGCTGGCGGACGTGCATGAACATGCACAGCTCGCCGCGGAGGCCGCCGAGGCCGCTGGCGCGCAGGGACGGTTCTGGGAGATGCACGACCTGCTGTTCAGCCACCAGGACGCCCTCGAGCCCGAAGACCTGCTGTCCTACGCGCGCGCGCTCGATCTCGACGTGGACAAGTTCGCCGAGAAGATGAACAAGCGCAAGTACATGCCCCGGGTCGCCCGGGACGTCGACAGCGCCGACCGCAGCGGTGTCAGCGGGACGCCCACCTTCTTCATCAACGGTCGCCGTCATCACGGGCACTTCGACATCGGGTCGCTGACCGCGGCAGTCCGCACCGCTCTGGCGCAGACCGGCGTGGCGAGATCCACGTCGCGGCCGGCCAGCGCTGCGTCGACGGATGCGACCGGCCCTGCCGCAGCCGGTGACGATCACGCAGAATGACATCCGCGAGGACGCGACTGTACGCGCCTGGTACCGGCCTGTCACAAGACTGATCTAGCGTCGCGCTAGAACGGTGGCGGCTCATCGTCGAAAGCAGGCGGCTCGCAGCTGTACCCGGCGAAGTTGTCCCCGGCCCGATTGCCCCCGGTGTGGTTGCCCCCGGTGTGGTTGCCCCCGGTGTCGCTAGCCGCGGCCTGGCTGGTGTCGTCGGCGTTGTGGCTTGGTGACTCCTCGGCGTCGGCGTGTGGGCAGGGTTGGAGGGCGCAGTCGCATTCGCTTTGCCATGAGCCGCCCAGCCAGGCGGCGTCGTCGAGGGGATCCCAGTCGGAGTCCAGATGTCGCGGCGTGGGTAGGAGACGTGGCGGGATGACCGGTGGGGGCCGGCTGGTGTGCCGATGCCCCAAGGGTGAGACCCACACGGTCGCCCCGTCGGGTGCGGCGTGGATCTGCCAGCCGCCGTCGTGTTTGACCCGATGGTCGTGCCGGCACGGCGGATGCAGGTTCTCTGGGCTGGTCGGCCCGCCGGCGGCGTAGTCGACCCGGTGGTCGACATCGTTCGCCGCGGCAGGTGCCCGGCATCCCGGGTACGAACAACGCCGATCGCGCAGCTGGATCCAGCGGCGCAGCCGCGCCGGGCAACCGCCGAGGCGCCTGACCGTGGCGCCCGGTGCTGCCGCTGCTTGTTTCGTCGCGGCGCCATCGGCGGTAGGCGGCCGCGATCGCCTCGAGGACCGGTGCCCAAGTGCGGTGCTGGCCGGCTTCGGTGAGCTGGTGGAGTTCGGTCGTGGTGACGGCGAGTTCTACGATGCCGCGGCGAGTGTTCCGGCGCACCCGGCCTCTGCCGCTGGGGCGGGCGGTGAGTAGACCTCCAACGATGGCGTGGCCTGTGCCCGGGTCGCAGACGACCCACCGCCACTCGGCGTGATGCGTGTCGGATACCAGGTGCCGGGCGAGGGGCGCGGGGATGGGCCCCCAGCCCGGTATGTGCCCGGGCTGCTCGTCCAACCCGAGCACCGTGCTGAGGCAGATGCGTACTTCCGGTGCTGCCCACCCGTGGCCGGCGACCGGCGCACCAGGGTCGTTGTGCTTGGCTGCCGCCGGCTCCTCGGGGACTGGCTCGCTGCGGCCATCGCGGCTGCTGTCGCCGCTGCCGTCACCGCTGACATCGCTGTCGTCGCTGTCGCTGGTGCTGCCGCCGCCGCCGTCGCTGTTGCCGCCATCTGAGCTGGGAGTGTCAGCCTGCCCGGCAGGGCCAGGAGTGCCGTCGCGCCCGTTGTCGCCGGGGTCCGGGCCTCGACGGTTCGGCCGCCCGCCACTGCCGTCACTGCTGTCGCCGTCACCGCTGTCGTCGGTGTTGGCGGGATCGACGTAAGGGTGAGCGAGGACGTGGTTGATGATCTGCTGGTCGCTCATCTGCTCGAATGTTCCATCGATCATGCCGAGGAACAGATCGGAGCGGATGTGGTCGATCTTGCGGCCGTCGTCGGCGCGCTTGCACGCCCGGGCCAACGTGTCGATGCGGGCGCAGGCGGCGGCGACCCGGTCCAGGGGCTGGTTGTACCCGCCCAGGGTGGCGGTGCCGTCCGGGTTGCGGTAGCCGGCGACCGTGCGCTGCCGCACCGCGTTGGCGTACTTGCGCTCGGCCCAGTCGGGGTCGATGGCTAGGCAGGCCCGCTTGATCTGGTCGATCAGCTCGCCCACGGTCAGCCCGGCCGCCTGCGGGATCAGGTGGTCGCATACCTGGGCAGCCTGGACATCGGTTAACCCGTCGGTCCAGTCGATGAACGCCTTGGCTCGGGGCAGGTCCAACTCGCCGCGGCGCATCGCCAGGCCAAGCTCGGGCAGCCGCACGCACAGCGCGTGGGCAAGCGCGTACATGCTGCCTGCCCGGGTGCGCGACCACACCAGCGCCGCCCGGGCCTCTTCGCAGGAGAACTCGTCCGGAACCTGAACCCGTCGAACCGTGGCCGCCGAGCCGCGGGCACGCAGCCCCGTCTCCACCAAGGCTTCGAAGAACACCGCCTGCTGGTACGCCAGCTGCCGGTAGGCCGCTTGCAGCACCGTCACCGTGCCGAACCCGTTCACCCGGTCGACCGGTAGACCGTCAAGCGCCTCGGCGAGCATAGGCCCGGGCGGCAACAACCCCACCTCGTCCGGCACCTCCACCGGAACACCACCAAACGCCGCGCCCGGGTCTTCGCCGTCGTCCGGGCTGATCGGCGGTGCGGGCGGAACGGTCACGGCAAGCCTCCCAACGACTCTGGTGGGTGGGCTGTTTCTCAAACTCTATATCAAAACATGTGTTCGTACAACCCTTTTTTTCCAGCGGATTTGCGGTGTTCGCCTGCTCTGGGCACAGATGCACCGCGCACCGGCCGTGCCTACCCGGACTTGAACGTGTGCGTCCCGTTTCCCGTACTCCGACTGGTGGTTCGTCCCAGCATTCCGACGTGGCGACCGTCCGCCTCCTGGCGGGTTGCGCGGGCGGGTGATGCCGGTTCACCCGAGAGAGGAGAGCGATGATTCGGATGCGTACCGGCCGCCTTCCCGGCCTGCTCGCCGCAGCCTTGCTGCTGGTCGCCGCAGCCTGTGGCGGCGACGACGGGGACAACGGGGAGGACAGCACCGGCGAGGCGGCAGAGGAGCCCGCGGCCACCGTCGCCGTGACGGACTCCCCACTGGGCTCGATCCTGGTCGATGGCGACGGGATGACGCTCTACATGTTCGATCAGGACGGCCAGGGCGAGAGCACCTGCTACGACGGCTGCGAGGTCGATTGGCCGCCGCTGGTCGTCGACGGCGGTCCGGTCGCCGGCGAGGGCGTCGTGGAGTCGATGCTGGGCACGGTCGAACGAGAGGACGGCAGCATCCAGGTCACCTACAACGACTGGCCGCTCTACGCCTGGACCGGCGACTCCATACCGTCCGACACCACCGGCCAGGGCGTGGATGGCGTGTGGTGGGTGATCGGGCCGAACGGCGAGCCCATCCGCGACGAGTAGCGCTGCGCGACGTTCGATCACGTTCGGCAGGGGGCGCCCGGGCGCCGGCCGCGGGGAGCCCATCCCCGGGCCCGCGG
>CAZMXH010000046.1:2547-14470 GCA_964570165.1 uncultured Actinomycetes bacterium | reverse complement strand
CCGCGTTGCGGCCCCGGCCGATGTCGACGAACGCCGCCTCCATGCTGGGCAGCACGTTCTGCACCTTGCCGAGGTAGACGTTGCCGACCATCGGCTGGTCTGACGCCTTGCTCACGTAGTGCTCAACGAGCACGCCGTCTTCGATCACCGCGATCTGGGTACGGTCACCGCTCTGCCGCACCAGCATCATCCGCTCGACAGCCTCACGCCGGGCGAGGAACTCCGACTCGCTGATGACCGGAGCCCGCCGTCGGCCGAACTCCCGTCCCTCGCGGCGACGCTGCTTCTTGGCTTCCAGCCTCGTGGAACCGGTGACCCTGGTGACCTCGTCGTCCGGCTCGCCGTCGCGAGCCTCTCGGACCTTCACCACGGTGTTCGGCGCGTCCTCAGGCCCCGTGCCGTCCTCGCCGTCGCCGTCGCCCCTACGCTTGCGGCGACGGCGCCGGCGGGCCGTGCCGGACGACGATTGATCGTCCTCCTGCTCCGCGTCCTCGGGATCGCGTGCCGGCTCGTCGCCCTCGGCGATCACGGCGTCGGGTCCGAGACCGCCGTCGTCGGCGTCAATCTCGTCGCCGTTGTCGGGCGTCGCAGCCTTCTTCCTGCGGCCGCGCCCGCCGCGGCGGCGACGGCGCCGGGCGGCCGCGCCCTCGTCGGTCTCCTCGACCGCGCCCGCCTCCACGTCCTCGGCGGAAGGTTCCTCACCAATATCGAGGCCTGTACCAGTCGCTTCCTCGTCGATCTCGTCGTCCGACGTCGGCGTAGGGAACTCGGGCGGCTTGAACAACGGGGCACCCAGGGTTGCTCCCAGAGCGCCGTTGCCGCGCTGCTTGGCGGCAGCGGCTGCGCCCTCTGCCGGCTGTTGCGGCAAACCACCGTCGGGCTCGGCCAGGAACGGCTGTGGCATCGACTCTGGCGGACCCGCCGGCCTGATCACGGCACGTCGCTGGCGGGGTCTGGTACGGGGCGCCGCCTCCGATTCGTTCTCCTCGGTGTTATGTCCTGTTTCAGTTATGTCATTCGCATCCTGCATGCGGATGTTCTCCCGTCAGCCGCCGCCCCGTGGCGCCGCGCTCTACGATGCAGGCGCGCTGCTCACCGCGACAGCGGCTCCTAGTTGGCCGTCGACGCCATGGGCGCCGACGGAAAGCCTTGCCGGCGACATCGCTCTCCGGTCCCAAGCGTCGGCGGCGTGCCCGCCGCGTTCACCGCCAATGGCGATCTGGCACCACGTCTCGGCACTGACCCGGCAGGACCACCACCGTGCCGGACACCGCGCCGCAGGGGACACCCGCGCCCGCCGCGTCGCTCGACGACTGCAGGGCGGCGCGAGTTTGGCCACCTCGACGGTGCCCGGCGAGAGCAACGTCGAGTCGGGCGGCACCTTTCGTACCGCTCAACCTCAAGCAGTATCGCACATCGGCCGCCGTAATGCCGGATCGACCCGCGCCCGGAGCGATGGCGTGCAGGACACGCGCATCCGACTCTTCGGGGGGTAGGCGACCGGCCGGTCAGCCGCTATGATCCATTGCCGCCCCGCCCCGGGATCATGGAAGGGGTCACGCGGAATGCGGCTGGACCTGCGACCGGCCATCGCTGCGACGTTCGCCTGCGCTCTCCTCGTTACTGGATGTGGCAGCCGGGGCGAGGAGCCGGCCGGGTTCGCGGAGTCCCAGGCAACCGCGGCCAGTGAGCCGTCCTCCCCGGCGGCGGAACCACCGGCCGACGCTTCCGACGCCGCGCCGTCGGAAGCCGAACTCGAAGTCGCCAGCAACCCGCCCGAAGGCGAGGACGCGGAGATCTTCGAGGCCTACGTCGCGTACTGGGAGGCGACGGTGGCGGCCGGCATGGTGCCCGACCCCGAGCACGACCGGTTGCTCCGACTCTCCACGGATCCCCAGCGGGATCGGGTTGTCTCGACCCTGGAGGAGATGAGGCGCGCAGGTGAGCGGTTCGCGGGGACCTTCCGGATCTCGCCGAGTGTGGTGGCTGTGACCGGCCCGGTCGCGCAACTCGAGGACTGCCTCGACGGCCGAGACAGCTACCACATCGATTCCTCTGGAGCGGAGGTGGCCGACTCCCGCGGTTCGCTGAGCGCGGTCTCGGTCCAACTCGTCGCTGAGGCCGACGGCTGGGTCGTCGGCGACATCCAACGCACCAGCGAAAGGGAGTGCCCGGACGGATGAGCCAGGTGACGACCCACCGCGCTGATCGCAAGGAGGAACTGAAGTGAGACGAGGCCTTCGCCGCGGTCTGCTCCTGGGCGCCATGATCACGGCGTCTGGACTCGTCGCGGTCTTGCCGGCGTACGCGGACAACTTGGGCGAAAGTCTGGGAGGTGAAGTCGACGGCGGCAACCTCACCGCCAGGGCCGTGCACCTGTCCGGCAACGGATACGCCGGCACATCCGGTGCCTCCGGGGGCGAGACCGTCACCGTCTATGTGCCGTCCCCGTGCTGGTGGCACGTCTCCATTGTGCTCACAGGTGACTACGTCTACGAGAACTACTACCTGAACTGGGACGACGACCTCGGCATGCCGACCGGCCACGCGACCGTGCTGGGCGACATGGTGTATCCGCCCAAGGAGGAACTCGCGGCGCATCGCGGCGAGGACGGAGCGTGGGCCACCAAGGCCATGACTCGGATACTCGGCACCGACGCCGCACAGGAGTGCGTGGACGCGCTGACCGCCGCGAACAACGGCTACGACATGGTGTGGGTCCCGGCTGGAGAGGAGCCCCCCGCACCGCCGGTGCCGATCCCGGTGGAGGTACTGGCTGAGATCGCCGAGGAGAACCTCACAGTCCCTGTGCCGGGCGTGAACGTCAACCCCGACGCCCGCTCTTACGTCAACCTCCCCACCTGGTTCTGGGTCGAAGACGGCCCCAGCGACGCCGACGGGTTCGTCACCCTCGAAGTGACCGCCACGGCCGGCGACAACTCCGCCACCGTAACCGCGGAACCCAATCGGCTGGCCCTGCAATCGGACGGCGGGCCCACCGCCACCTGTACACCCGGCCAGGCCCACACCCCGTGGAGCGTGGGGGCGAGCGACGACGCAGGGTGCACCATTACCCATGCCCGCTCGTCCGCGTGGATGCCTGGGCTCGCCTACACGGTGACGGTCACCGCGTCGTACAGCGCCTCGTGGAGCGGGGTCGAGGACGGCACGCCAGTCGCCGGCGAAGACCTCGGCATGGTCACCTCGCCTCCGGCGGCCAGTTCGGTCCCCGTCGCGGAGGTCCAGACACTCGTCACCGGGTGAACGGCCTGGGACGCGGCCTCGAGGTGCCGACCCGCCCGCAGCCACCGGCCTAGTCGAACAGCAGGAGCCGAGCCGAGATCGCCACCACGCCGATGAGGAACGCGACCACGGTGATGGCGCGTCGCCGCCTCGACACCTCCGGCCGAGGCCGCGACGCCGGCTTCCGCGCACGGCGCAGCACGGCGCGGATCCCGAGGGCCCAGCCGACGGCCAGCATGGCTGCCCCGCCGACAACGGGCAGCCAGAGAGCTGGCCCGGTAGCGCCCAGCTGCCAAGGCAGCACGAGGCCTAGCAGCCCCGCGACGGTGATCAGCGCCAGGCCGAACTGTTCTGGAGTGCTCAGATATACCGGCGCCGGCTTCCGCTCGGCCCCGCGCCCCTCCGACCTCACTCGGCCACCGTAGCGAAGGGAGAGCGCTCACACACGATCGGAAACACCCCGGCTACCCCCTTTGCGATAGATCAAAGTTGTGCCAAGCTACCGCCTGAAACTGTCCAATATCGGTTAGTCGGTCACCCGACTCCAGCAGAGAGGAACCAGGCAGTGCCGAACCTCAACGTCACCTACGACGAGATGCGCAATGCGGCAGGAAGGCTGCGTACCGGCCAGGGCGAGATCGAGGGTAAGCTCGGCGAGCTCAAGAGCATGATCGACGGGCTCGTCAACGACGGCTACGTCACCGACCGCTCGTCGAAGGCGTTCGACCAGTCCTACACCGAGTTCAACGACGGTGTCCGGAAGACCGTCGAGGGGCTCGATGGCATGGCGCAGTACCTCGAGCAGGCGGCCCAGGCACTGCAGGAGACCGACGAGGCGCTGGCCAACGCCCTCAGAGGCTGACAGCGGAGCACAGCACTCGATAGCACAGCACTCGATAACCGGGGAACGGATGAGCGACCTAGACATCGACACCACTGTGCTCCGCGAGGGGGGCGAGAGCCTGCGGATCGTCGCTACCGAGTTCGAGCACGCGAACACCCGCAGCGACGACGCCGCCGAGGCTTGCGGGCACTCCGGCCTGGGTGAGCGGGTCCGTTCGTTCGCCCATAACTGGGACGACCGCAGGGAGAAGATGCTCGAGAACATCGTGACGCTGGCCGAGTACGCCAAGGTCACAGGTGAGACCTTCGAGGAAGTCGAGAACGAGTTCGTCGCTGCCCTCGAGGGGAGGGCTTGATGCCGCGCCCAGTCGACTGGACGCCGCTCGGCTACGACTCCGACCCTGTCCCAGGAGACCCGGACCGGGTGCGCACGATGGGCAAGCACTACCAGGAGGTAGCGGACGCCATCGATGACGCCGCGGTGAAGCTGCGCAAGATTGCTGACAGCGACATGATCAGCAAGGCTGTCGCAGAGTTCCGGGGCTCCTGTGAAAAGGTGGCGGACGACATCTCCCGTGCCCACACGAGGTACCGGGGCGTGGGCGACGCGTTGGTCGCCTACGCCCCCCACCTCGAGCGTGCTCAGGAGGACTCGCTCGCCGCCCTGCGCGAGGCAGAGAACGCTCAGGACGACATCCGCGCCAGCCAGGCAAGCCTCGACCGTCTCAATGAAGCGGATGACCCGGACACCACCGCGATCAGCAGGGCGGAGGGACGGCTCTCGGACGCCGAGGGTGCCCTAGAGCGGGCGAAGACTCGCGCGGAGAACGCGGTGGGCCGCCGTGACACCGCGGCCGCGCGAGCCATCGACGAGATCGAGGAGGTCAAGGACTCGGGCGATCTCAACGACAGCTGGTGGGACAACTGGGGTGCCGACCTCGTCCGGGCGATCGTGGACGTGGCGGGAGCCGTCGCCGCTGTCGCCGGCATCCTGGCGTTGGTCGTCGGCTGGATCCCGGTCATCGGTCAAGCGCTGGCCGGGGTGCTGGGGATGATCGCGCTCATCGCCGGCGCGATCGCGCTCATAGGGAGCATCGCGCTGGCGGCTACCGGCCAAGGCGGCTGGGACGAAGTCATCATCAACGCCATCGGGATGGCCTCGTTCGGGATCGGCCGGGTCGTCGGCGCGGCCGCACGCGTAAGCTTCCGCGGCGCGCGGGGAGCCTCGCGGCTTGCCGCCGGTAGAGCCGCGGCCCGCTCACCGGCGTGGCGTGCCCAGCACGGGCTGTCTGCGAGACCGGGCTCGATGGCGGCGATTCGCGAGATGCTCGGGTCGCCCGCACTTGCCAACCTCTCCAGGGCCCAGGCGCGCAACATGGCAGCGATGTCGCGGACGCAGGGATGGATCCCGGGCGGCGGCAACGCGTGGCGGGCGATCACTGCCGTGGGTACGGACTTCCGGACAGGCCTGCAGACGCTGCGAAGCGGACAGGCCTGGAGGGAGGGCCTCTCACAGATTCCGCAGGTACCTCGGCAGATCGGGAGCGATCTGGCCAGCGGCAACATAGCGTCGGCCCTGTCCCGTGCCCTGGGCGACACCGAGCTTGCCAACGCTGTCGGCGCCATGCAGGGGGTGTCCAAGCCCCTGACCGAGATGGCGGAGGTTTCCAGCCATCTCAACCGTGCAGTGGTGCATGGCGGTACCAGCCTGGGCGTGACGGGCGCTGGTGCTGTCCAGACCGCCATAGACGGCCCGGGCGCAGTGCCCAGCGCGGCCGACTCCGTCAGCGACCTCTTCACCGGAGGCGACCCGATACCCGCCCCCGGCGTCCCGTCCGACCCAGCGGTCCCGGCGTCGTGAGCGGCGCGGTTCCCACCGTCGCTCCTCTGGGAGGCTACACATTGGGGGCTCCCGGTACCTGGGGAGCGCTGCCCGGACCGAACCCGCCGGCCGGGTGGGAAGAGGGGGTAGCGGCGGGGCTCGCGGACACCGACGACGCCCGTGGGTTGCTCACCCGCCAGCTGACGGTCATGCATTCCGCGCTGACCGAGCAGCCGCACCTGGCCGTCGCCGTCTGGGTTCCTGACCCGGAGACCGGGGAACTGTGCGGTGCGCTGGCGGTTGACCACCTCATCACTGACGAGGTCCCCGTGCTGACCCGCGAGTACTACCGGTCCAAGGTGGAGCCCGACACGCGCAGCTACGTGGAGATGTTCCACCGCGAGATCGAGGAGCTCGACGTGCCCGCGGGGCCGGCCCTCCGGGTGAACGAGATCGTCTGCCGTGACGAGGCCCAGGTCATCGAGGAGTTCGTGATCTACACAGTATTTCCGCCGCAGTGCACCGACGCGGTGGAGCTGACGTTCTCCACTCCGAACCTGCACCTCGCCGAGCTGCTGGCCGCCGACGCCGCTGCGATCGCCGAGACGCTGGTCGTCTACCCGGAGGGTTCGGCCTGATGGCGCTGGCAACGCCTAGTGACACCGTCCTCGGCGATCTGCGGATCCTGCTGCCGGAAGGCTGGTGGACGGTCCACCTGCATCCTGAGGCGGTCCGGGTGCGTGCGGTGGACCGGCTGATCGAGCGGCAGTTCGCAGGCGTCGACGACCAGCCGCTGCTCAAGGCCGATACCCGCAAGCATCTGCTGGACACCGCAGCGGATGCGGCCCGGACCTACGGCCAGCTGATGGCGATCTCGCTGATGCGGGCGCAGGGCATCCCGATCCCGGCAACCATGGTCCTCTACTGGATCGAGCTTGGTCCGCGGCTGCCCGGGCCCGAGGACGCAGGCCCGGTACGCCACCTCGACGACGTAGCCGACATGCTGATGTCTGCTGCCGAACCGGGCGGTTCCGCCGATCGGCTCGCGGACGCGTCGTTCGACCGCGCCACGGTCGCCGCCGGGGAGGTCATCCGCCGCGTCCGCGAGCAGGATGGGCCCAAGCACCTCAACGCCGCCGAGTTGCGCACGGTCATCGCGGACTACTGGGTCGAGTTTCCGGACGGAACGGGGCTGGTCCAGCTGACGTTCTCGACGCCGCTGATCACCCTGAAGGACCCGCTGCTCGAGCTGTTCGACACCGTCGTCAGCAGCGCGAGCTGGGTAAGCGAGGGAGATCGGGGTGACTGAGCCGCTCGAACTCTGGGCGGTGACGCCGTCGCCGCGCGGCGAGCCGGGATACCCGAGACTGGTCGCCGACGACCGCGCGCTGGAGGTTCACTACCGAGGCGGTCGCAGCCGCACGTTCCGTGTGCCCGATCACATCAGCGTGGCCGCGGTTCCCGACGAGTCGTCGAAGCTGGTCCTTCAGGGCCCGTCGGGCGACTCGGTGTTGACCCTCGACCCGCAGGCATGGGTGCCCCGGCTCGAGCAACTCGACGAGCGCGGTTGGGAGGATGTCGGCCTCGACGGGCGGTCGGGCGGCCGCCAACTCCCCCGCCGCTTCGCCACGTTGCTCGCCCGGCTGGCCGTGCCGCTTCAGACCGCCGAGCTCAGCCGCCGCGCCGCCAACCGCGGCGAGCGGGCCACCCGCAGCCCATCCGTCCGGCTCGCGGAGGCCGCGGCCGCCGGCGTGTTCGGGTCGCTGGGCCTGGCCGCCGTGTCGTTGTTCACGTTCTTCCTTGGCACGTGGGACGCCGTTGCCGCCGTCACGCTGCCCCTGGCCCTGGGCCTGGCGGCCGTGGCAGCGCTGTGGGCGATCGCGGCCGTCACCGGCCTGACGTGGGTCTCCTCGTTCCCGAACCGGCATCACACCGATCGTCCGGCTGCGGTGGTCCTGCGTCCGCAACCGCAGGTAACCGTGGACGCGGCGCTCGCGCACCGCACCTTGATCGCCGCAACACCCGACTCGATCTCTGTGGTGCTCCGCGGACGGGAGGTCCGGCACACCCGGCGTGGTCCGTTCGGGGTCAACCGCCTTGAGTTGATGACATCCGATGGTTACCCAGTTCAGTTCGCCCTGACCGATCCGAGCGGGGTCGCCGTCGACACCTTCGTGTGGGCCTGGTGGTTCCCCGGCCCGGACTCGCAGCGGCTACGCGCCTTCGCCCGTGAGGCAGGGCTCGAGCTGATGGAGACCCCGCTGACGAAGGAACCGGGAGAACGATTCGATCCCGATTCGCCGCCTCCGGAGCCGGTCACGCTGAGTCACTGGGCCACCTCGATACTGCTGCCGCTCCTGCCATTGCTCGCCTCGGCGTACGCGGCGTGGCTGGGCGCGATCAGCGACTACCGGTTCTCCGAGATCGTTGCCGGCGTCGGGCTCGCAGGTGTGGCCGTCTGCCTGGGCGGCGCCATCATCACCGCGGTGGGTCAGTTCCGCGCCGACCGCCGCGTTGCTCCGGTCGCGCCGCCCGGACCCCACGCAGCATCGAGAGCCGACCTGACCGAGGAGAACACCGAGGAGAACACCGAGGAGAACACCGAGGAGAACTAGGTGCATAGAACTCATCACCCCGGTGCCGCCGTCGCGCTGGCCTTCGCCGCCCTCGCGCTCGGCGCCTGCTCGGCCTCGGCCGAGGAGCCGACCGGACTCAGCACGACGTCCGCGACACCGGAGGAGGCCACACCGACTGCCGAGGCGACCCCTTCGCCACCCGCGCCATCGCCCGACGCGAGCCTGGATCTGGAGCTGCCGCCTGGCCTGGTCGTCGAGGATCCACCCGAGGTCGAGGGCGCGGAGCTGGCGGCGCTCGAGACGTATCTGAAGTTCGAGGCGGAGTACTGGAAGTCCCTGCTCGACAGCGAACTCAGCGCTGAGCTCGCGCAGCTCGCCGTTGACGACGTGACCGACCAGGTCGCCGACCAGGTCGACGTCCAGGTCCGCGAAGGCTTCACCCTGGGCGGGACGCTGCGCATCGACGCGAAGGTCGAGGGCGCCACGGGCGATGTGGCCGTTGTGTCGGCCTGCCTCGACCAGTCCGGTGTGACGGTGATCCGCGACGGTGAGGAGGAGATCGGCGCGGACGCCGCAAAGAACCCGACCTTCTCGGCCACCGCCGACCTCGCGTTCCGAGGAGACGGCTGGACAATCACGAACTACCAAACGGACATGGAGCAATGCGAATCACCAGAATGACTGCAGCCGCCCTGGTGGGCGGATTCATCGTCGCGCTGTCCGCCGTGCCCGCCGCCGCGTGCGAGGGCCGCAATTGTGGCGGTGACAACAACGGTGGTGCCGACCCCGAGGCATCGGGAGGGACCCTGGCCATCACCGTCTGGGGATCTGGAACGACGAACGGCGACACTGGCAGCTTCGAGGTTCCGCTCGAGGAGGTGTGGATCCACCCGACCTGCTGGTACGTCCCCGGGCCGTCCGGTGCCGAGTACGCCGAATACGTCGAGTCCGGTCAGATCGACTGGGAGCGTCAGCACTTCGGTGAGGAGATCCCCGAGCTGCCGGGCTGGGAGGAGTACGCCGACGACACCGACGGCCAATGGTGGTACAGGGTCTGCAGCTCCGCGTACTACGACGGGGAGATCAGCGAGTTCTTCGACTACGTGGGCGAGTGGTTCGACGACAACCCGCCGATCTACGTCGAGCCAGGCGATCCCGAGCCGGTGATCTCCGTCCCGCCGGAGGTGTTGATGGAAGTCGCCTACGACGCGATGGACATCCCGGACCCCCAGCTGGCGTGGAACCCGTCGCGTGACGTCGACGCGGCGACGTTCGTCAACATGGACACCTGGGTGTGGCTCGAGGACTCACCGATCACGCTTGAGGTTCACGCCGCCGCGGGCGGCAACCAGGCTACGGTGACCGCCGCTCTCGACTCCATGACCGTGGAGGCGCCGTCGGCTGCGCCGGTGACCTGCGACGGCACTGGAGTGCCGTGGTCATCCACGGCCGTCGCAGGCTGCGAGATCATCTTCACCCGGTCGAGCGCGAACCAGCCGAACAACGTGACTCCCGTGACCGTGGAGACAACGTGGACGGTCGAGTGGTCCGCCAACGGCACTCCGCAGGGCTCGCTGGATCCGCAGGTGATCACCACCGTCGAGAACGTCCCGGTGGCTGAGGTTCAGGCCGTGGTCTCCGACTAGGGGGCCGCGAGGCGTCGTCATCCGCCGGAGGGCAGCGGCACCTGGACGGTCACCAGCTCGCCGTCGCCGAGGTGCACCAGCGCCCTGCCGGGGGTGACCGGACCGCCTACCGCGGACCGCGCCAGCTTGGCGCCGATCAGGTCGCCATCGGTGAGGTTCTGCGGTGACAGCAGCGCGCCTGCCCGGGCCTTCTTGACGTCGACCTGCCAGCCGGTGAAGCCGCTGCACACCTCGCTCGCGTCGCCGCCGAGCACGAGACCGCGGTTGCGGTCGGCCAGGGTCCGGACGAAGCCGCGCAGCCAGTCCCGGGCGGGCACGTCCCGTAGCAGCTCGCCGTCGTCGACGATCCACGCCACAGGACCGTCGCCGTAGTCGAGCAGCCCCCGCAGGTCCTCCTCCGCAAGCTCGTCCGAGGTCAGCACGTCCCGCACACCGGCCCGGCCGCCGATGTCGCGCAGCGGCGACGGGCGCGGAGCGGCCACGACGACCTCGCACCCCTGCCGCAGCAGCGACTCGGCCATCGTCAGCAGCACCGTGCTGCGCCCCGACTTCGGTGGACCGGCCACAATGAACGCCGATGGCCCGGTGGCGAGGTTCGGGCCGACCGCGAGCAACTCGTCCCCGCCGACGCCCACCATGGCCCACAGCGGGCGGTCGACCTCGTCCTCCCGCATCCGCCAGGCGTCGTCGAAGGAAAGCCGGGACGGCAGCACGTCGAACCGGAACGGCCGCCGGGTCCGCGGCAACCCCCGGTCGCGCTCGGCTGCCTCCGCGGCGATGGCACGCAGCGCCGCCGCCTGGGCCTGGCCGGACGGGTCGGGGTCGATCAGCGCCACCTGCGTCTCGACACCGGACTCCGACCAGAACGCGCGGCCGGGATCGATCGTCTCCGGCAGCTTCTTCGGCTGCAGGCCAGCCAACGAGAAGTCGGTGCGGTCGGACAACCGCAGGACCAGCTTGTGCTCGACGAGCGCGGCCATGCGGCTGGACAGCAGGGACCGGTCACCCGTGACGATCAGGTGCACGCCGACGCTGGCACCCTCTCGCAGCAGCGTCATGATCTGGTCGGTCATCGCACCGTGGTCGAGCTCTCCGAGGCTCCCGGTGAACCCCTCCCAGCGGTCGAGCAGCAGCATCAGGTGCGGCAACCGCTGCTCGTCAGACGCGGCGGCTTGCCGCTGCTCGGTGATGTCGGCGAACCCGCCCTCTCCGAGCATCTCCTGCCGCCGCATCACCTCGGCCACCAGGCGACCGAGAAGCCGCTGGGCACGCTCGGCCTGGGTCCGCTGCACGACGGCTCCGCAGTGGGGCAGGTCCGCCAACGGCAGCAGCGCACCGTTGCCGCAATCCAGTCCGAACAGGTGGACGTCAGCGGTACTGGTGCTGCGCCCGACCGCCGCCGCGATCGTCCGCAGCACCTGGGAGCGTCCGCTCCTGGGCGCGCCGACGACGTAGAGATGCCCGAACTCGGCCAGGTCGAGCAGTGCCGGCCGCTGCGCCTGCTGTGCGGGCAGATCCTCCAGCGCGTAGGGCAACGGTGGCAGCCGCCCCGGAGCCGGCGCCACGGCGAAGTCAGCCTCGAGGTCAGCGAGCGGGAGCACGCTCGGCAGCGCCGGCAGCCAGGGGCTGTGCTGCCGCGGGATGCCGAGCGCGTCGTTGGCACCGCGCACGGCATCGACCAGCACCGTCAGGTCCGTGACCTCGACGTCGGAGTCGTCGGCCTCCTCGCTCGGCCGCGCTGGAGCGGGCCGACCCCGCTCCGACCACCCGACCGTGGCCACGCACGGTTCCGG
>CAZMXH010000046.1:0-2537 GCA_964570165.1 uncultured Actinomycetes bacterium | reverse complement strand
GGCGGCCCCCGACACGTCCCGCCTGGAACGGCACCAGAGACGATGCACCCAGCCTCACATACGCGCGTCCTGGCGTGCTCTTCGCGATCTGCGCCGCATCCGGCGCGTCCAGCACGTCGGAACTCTCCGAAGCGTCGGTGACACGTAACGCGATCCGCAGGTTGGTGTTGGCTCGGATCTCCGGGGAGACGACCCCGGACGGGCGCTGGGTCGCGAGGATCAGGTGGATGCCCAACGAGCGGCCCCGCTGCGCGATGTTCACCAGCCCGGTGACGAAGTCTGGCAGCTCGCGGGCGAGCGAGGCGAACTCGTCGATGACGATCAGCAACCGGGGCATCCCCACCAGGCCGGGGTTGGTGCGCATCAGGTCGACGTAGTCCTCGATGTCCTTCGCGCCGGCCTCGGCCAGGATGTGCTCGCGGCGGTGCAACTCCGCGCCGAGCGACGCCAGGGCGCGCTCGACGAGATGGCTGTCCAGATCGGTCACCATGCCCACGGTGTGCGGCAGTTGCACGCAGTCCTTGAAGGCCGCGCCGCCCTTGTAGTCGACGAGGACGAACGTCATCGCGTCCGGCCGGTTTGCCACTGCCAGCGACGCGACCACGCTCTGGAGTAACTCGGACTTGCCGGAGCCGGTGGTCCCGGCCACCAGCCCGTGCGGACCGTCCCGCCGCATGTCGATGGCGAACGGCCCATCCAGGGACGCACCGACTATCGCCTCGGTGGTGCGGCCTCCCATGCGCCAGCGCGCCGCCACGGCCTCGGCGGTCGGAGGCTCGAGGTCCAGGACGTCGAGCAGCCGGCACGACGCTGGGATCGCTCCGTCGTCGCCGCTGTCACTCACGTCGCGGACGGGCGTCAGGGCCCGCGCGACGCGCTCGAACCACGGCTGGGGAACCAGGTCCGGCCGGACGTCAGGCAGCACGTCCACCCGCTGCTGGCGGACGCTGAGCCCAACCGGGGTCTCGACGACGACCGCCGCACACTCCTCCGGCAGCAGCCGCTCGTCGGCGTCGAGGCCGATTGCGAAGACGCCGACGGCCGGCCCCTCCTTGAGGATCTGCACCACGCCAGGTAACGAGCGAAGCCGGCGCGCTCCGTCCAGAACGACCACGACGTCCGGGTCGCTCAAGCGTGCGCCGCGGCTTTCGGTCACGGCGCGCTGCCGTCCCGAGATGAGCGCACCGAGTTCGGCCACACGGCGAGCGAGGGTCTCGGTGTCCGCGCCGACCAGCGACACCGCCTCCTGCCCGAGGCCCGGACGGGCATGTGGCAGCCAGCGCACCCAGCTCCAGTAGTCCTGGGCCGAAGGCTCGGTGAGCACGTAGACCGTCACGTCCCGCGGGCTCTGGAACACAGCAAGCTGCGCGACCATCCAGGCGGCCAGCCGTTCGGCGACGCCGTCCCGGGCGGCCACGCCGATCACCCCCCGCTCCCGCAGCGAGATAGTCGCAGGCACGTCCACCGCGTTCCACGTGACCTCGCGGCGGTGCTCAGGCTGCTCCGGATCCTCCAGGACCACCTCGCTGGGCTGGTCCGCGGTGCCGACCCGGACGAGCAGGTGGTCCGGGTCGTCGCGCCGTCGCTCCCACAGCCGGGCGCGCGGCCCCACCGCTGTGAGCAAGGCGACCGCGGGGTCGGGAGCCTCGTGCCGCCTCGCGAGCCGCTCGGCCACGACGGCCTGGCGGGCGTCCGCCTCCACCTCCGCCTTGCGCTCCCGGTAGTCCTTCAGCTGACGCCGGTAACTCTCCTTCTTGAACTTCCGGTCGTAGATGAAGTTCCCGACCATGACGATCGGTGTCAGCAGCCCGAAGACCAGGAAGTACCACCGCTGGAATGCCAGCACCATGACCAGGCTCAGCACGAGCGGCGCCACCGCTGCGATGATCGGGAGCGGCCGGCGTTCCTGCTCCTTCGGCGGGGACGGCAGCTTGAACCTGGTCTGGCGCAACGGCGGCAGCAGGCGCGGCGGCCGGTTGTAGTCCAAGCCGGCGCCGTCGACGGAGGGTTCCAGCGCGGCGTCCGGGGGCTCGGGGACCGCAAGCTCCAGCAGCACGCGGCCCACCCGAAGCTGAGAGCCCGGCTGCCAGGACGTCCGCTCTGTGACGGGTTCGCCGTCCAACTCCAGAACGGCACCGCCCGGGACGCCGGAGATCGGCTGTATGTAGCAGCCGCCCTCCACGTCGACCGACACGGTCGCCGCATGCGGGGGAAGCTCCGGGTCGTCGACGGCTACAGTCGCGGCACCCGCGCTGCCGACGATCGACTCCCCCGCGGTCAGCCGGTGAACCACGCCGCTTCCGCTGCCACCGACCACCCGCACCTCGACCACGCCCGCGGGCTCGGGAAGCAGACAGCCGGCCGGATCATGCAGGCTGACCAGAGTGCCGTCTCGCAGCGGGCTGTCCGCGAGCCCCAGCCTCGGATCCACCTCGACGCCCGCCACGTACAACCTCGGCACGTCCGGTGCTGTGACAGCCGAGAGCACGCCGGCGGGCGGGGGCGCGGGCACGCCGCGGGCATGTCGCGCCCGCTCC
>CAZMXH010000045.1:0-14581 GCA_964570165.1 uncultured Actinomycetes bacterium | reverse complement strand
AGTGGCCGGCTCCGGTCTCGGTGGCCAGCCGGCGCACGCCGGCCTGGGCGTTCTCGTAGGCCTGCGCAACCGCCGTGTTCGGCTTGTGCGACCCCGGCGGGGAGGTGCCCTCGTACTTGTAGTAGATCCGCGCGGGCGTGTCGAGGACGCGTTCAAGCCGGCGCGCCCGGTACAGCGGCGTGGGCCGCCACAGCCGGTACGCCTCGCGGACCGGTTCCGGGATCTCCACCAGCGGCTCGGGCGAGACCTCTTGCCCGATCAGCGCCATCGGGAACAGCGCGGCCAGGTCGTCCGGCCCGACGGGCTCCATGGTGCCGGGATGAAGCGGCGGTGCCGGGTCGCCTGGCAGGTCTGGCAGCAGGTTAACCCAGTGGGTCGGGATGTCGCGCTCGGGAAGCAGGAACTTCACCTCATCGTCAGGCATGCGCAGAGCCTACGCGCCCCAGATCGACCATCCGCGACAGCCTCAGACGGAGAGCCGCTGCCATCATGACGCGGACGCTCCGAGTTGATCGAACTCGTCCGACAGGGCTGCGGCCGCGTCCGGTGGGATCAACCCGACCCCGCCGTACACGTCGGCAAGCCGCGCAGCGACGCCCAGCAGTGTGCGCGCCACCTGCGGGCGGCCGGCGTCGAGGTGCCGCTCGGCGTTGTCGAGCAGTGTCCTGAGCGTCCGCGCCCGGTTGGCGTCCAGCCGCCCGGCGTCGACGAGGAGGTCGAGCAGCGCGCGCAGCCGGTCGAAGCCAACGACGTCGAACCGTGCCGCGTTCGGGTCATGGTCGCTCACCCCGAACCGGCCGTAGGCGGGCTCCTCGCCCACGGCGTCGCGCGGCCAGTCCACGTTGACCTTGGCGGACCGGATGTCGATCAGCTCGTCCCGCAGCGCTGGACTCGTCCACAGGTGGTCGAGCGTCTGCGCCTGGCCCTGGAAGCCGAAGCTGTACGCGCTCGCCGGGTGGTTCTCGACCAACTCGTCGTACAGGTTGCTCAGCTTGCTGTCGTACAGCGCCCGCAACTGGTCGCTGGGGCCGGTGCCCACCCCGGGTATCTCGACACCCGGGGCGTACGGGTCGTCCGGGCGGGGGAAGACGTTCAGGTCGCCGCCGACGAGCACGCGAGCGTCCGGGTCCTCGGCGAGCAGCGCCTCGGCGATCCGGGCGTTGTAGGTGGCCTGCTCGGTCCGCTGCAGGACGCGGTTGTCCGGGCCGGAGCTGAAGTGGTTGTTCACCAAGTAGAGGTCGGTCCAGGTGGAAAGGCCGATCTCGTCGCGCCACACCCGGAACGACGCCACCTGCGCTGGGCGGCTGAACACGTTCAGGCCGTCACACTCAGTCGGGCCGGACGAGGTGCACGTGTCAGCGATGTCCGGCGGCAGCGCCGCGTTCAGCGCCTTCGGGTTCTGCACGTCCGCGTTGAAGGGCAGGGCGCTCCCGGCGTAGTCGATCAGCGGGGCGGAGCCGAGGACGGGGTCGTCGTCGGCTGGTTCCAGCAGCTCTACACGATCCGTGCGGTAGAGGTACGCGGTCGTGATACCGCGCAGGTCACCGCCGTCGATGTCGAAGGCGGCGGCGTAGGACGGTCCGCCCTGCTCGGCCACCACGAGCGCGAGCTCGGCCAGGCTGTCCGGACGGCCATCGGCGCCGGTGTTCTCGTCACCGACGCCCTCGAGGTCGCAGTCGAGCCGCTCCGCCCCGAGGTCGGCGCCGTTCTCGGGAGTCCAGTCGTCCGCGACCGTGCAGACATCCTGAGCCTCCGTCTCCTGTACCAGGACGATGTCCGGGCTGTGCAGGTCGAGCCGAATCTGCTCGGCCATCCGTTGCAGCCGCGCCTGGTACTCGGCGTCGTTCTCGGGGACGTAGTCGAACGGCGGGGTGACGCTCTCGTCCTCCGCGAAGCAGCCTTCGTCGCCCGGGAAGTCGCAGCCGGATTCAGGGCTGTCGCGGAAGTCGTAGAGGTTCTCCACGTTGTACGACGCGACCGACAGCTCGGCATCGCGGTCGGCGGGCTCGACGGGCGAGTTCTCCGAGGGGTCGGGCCCGCCCGTGTCGAGCTGGAGCTGGTCGGCGACGTTGACGGTGTACTTGCCGAACGACAGGTAGACGCCGCCGCGGTTGGCCGCGGTGATCGTGTCGAACGTCTTGGCCGGCGCCAGCACGGCGTCCGGCTCATCGGCGGTGGCCTTGACGCCGAAGCTGCCGAGGACGAAGCGGTAGCCGTTGCCGTCGTCGAAGTCCGTGCCGGGGTTATTGTCGAGCGGGTGCGCGTCCCGGAACACCCGGGCGGTGTAGGGCTCCTCCCGCTGCGCCACCGGGTGGTCGCCGCGGATGGCCCACACTTCCGCGTCCGTGCGGGAGAACACGTCGCGGCCGCCAACGACGACGCTGCCGGCGGGAACCTCGAGCTGCATGCCCAGGTGCCGCCGGAAGTACCGCAGCGAGTCGCCTGCGTCGTCCGGCGGGTCGACCTCGGTGATCTCGACGGCGGACTCGACATCCAAGCCGGCGTCCGTGCGGTCCCACACGAAGGCGGAGCCGCCGGAAAGCTGGGTCATGCCGAAGAACTGCCCGACCGTCCCCCGGATCACGACCTCGTCGCCCACCGTGACCGGGTAGTTGACGCCGAACTCGTCGTTGGCGGGTCCGTCGAAGTCGGTACGGATCGTGGTGAACCCGCTGTTGAACAGGAAGATGCCGTCCGAGGACGCCGGGTCCGCGTCGGCGTGCGCGGGCCGGTTCTGCAGGAACAGGCCGTGGTTGCCGTTGCCCTCCATGGTCTGCTGGGTGATGACGCCGCGCACCGCGACCTCGGCCCCGAGCAGCGGGGATGTGAAGTCGGTCTGACCGTCGGCGATGTGGCCCTGTACCGCTCCGATCGGGACGAGCGGGATCACGTCGACCGAGGCGACGCACGTGCCGGTCTGCCCGCCGTCCGACGTCGCGGTGATCTCGACGGAAAGGGGCCGTACGTCCGCAGCGCTCGCAGGGAGCGGCAGCCGGAGGTCCTCGGGAACCGTCAGGGTGGCGCTGGCGGACGGCCCGAGCGTGACGTCGTCGAGCACGACCTCGCCCGCTTGCAGTTCCGGCGTCACCGACGTGACCTGAAGCTCGACGATCTCTCCGTCGTCCACGGTGGCGCTGACCGCGCCCTCTGTGGGGTAGCTCTCGACGGTGCGCATCCCTGACGGGCAGGTGGCGATCGGCTGGCCCGGATCGGGAGGTGTGCCGTCACATGGGTTGAGCGGTGAGTCGGTGTTTCGGGGCGCGCCGTCGCGGAAGGCGGTGACGGCCGTGAAGTCGGCGGCGTTGTCGCCGGTGTCGACACAGCCGTCGGCGGCGCGGGTCGCGGCGGTCGTATTGCTGAGACCTGGCGCGGGGCCCTCGCCCTCGAAGCAGTTGGCGCTGCCGTACCCCACAATGTCGACGACGCCGGCCGGGCAGCTACCGGATATCGCCGACGTGGAGTCGACCACGGCGACCTTCCCGCTGCTCGCCGACATGGCGGTGCTGCCTGTGGCGTCCGGCGTCGGGAGCGGTTCGGATCCGCCGGCGCCGGCAGCCTGCTGCACCAGGTAGTACTGGCCCGGCTCGAGGGTGCCGCTGATCGCCGTGACCAGCCAGTTCGTACCGGACGACGAGGCGTACTGAACGCTCCACCCGCCAAGGTCGGCCGGTGCGTCGCCGCGGTTGAACAACTCGACATAGTCGTGGGTGTACTCCGCGCCGCTGTTCCCGCCCCCGCCGTACACCTCGCTGATCACGACGGCCGGTTGCGGATCGGTCTCGGCGGCTCGCGCCGCACCCGCCGCAAGCAGGCTGACCAGCATGGAACCCGCGACCGCGGCACCGAGAACACTGCGAAGCGTCCGCCAGATCGACATCGCTCGCACCCCCTGAGATCGTTGCACGGCACACTAGTTGAGTCCCAGGTTCCGCGACAGGGGTGAAGACCCGACGAACCGACGGTGAGTAGCCGGCAACCGTTGTCGGTGGGGCCCGGCAAAATCAGTGGATGCTTTCCCAACGCCAGCTGAACCGTGCCCTGCTCGCACGCCAGGGCCTGCTGGAGCCGCTGGACGATCCGCTGCCCAGGGTGCTGGACCGGGTCGGCGGCATCCAGGCGCAGTACGCGCCATCGATGTACGTGGGGCTGTGGTCGCGGATGCGGACGTTCGCGCGCAGCGACCTGACCCGTGCTCTCGAGGAGCACGCCGTCGTGCAGGGCACACTCCAGCGCGGCACCATCCACCTGGTGTCGCGGGAAGATTACTGGCCGATAGCGACAGCGGTCAGCGAATCTGTGCGGGAGCTGTACGAGCGGTACAGTCGAGGGGCGCTCGCGAACAACGACATCTCCCCCCTTGTCGAGCGGCTGCGGTCGGCGCTGGCAGCCGGGCCCCTCCGGCAGCGGGAGATCGACGAGTTGGTCGGACGCGAAGCCCGCGGCTTGGTGACATCGCGCCTGGCGCTCGTGCGCGTACCACCATCCGGGACGTGGGAGCGGCGGCGGGCCGACCTGTACGGTGATGCCGCGTGGTGGATCGGCCCGGGCCACGCGCCCGTTGCGGAGGCGCGGGCGCTGCTGGTACGCCGGTACCTCGGCGGCTTCGGCCCCGCCACCGTCCCTGACATCGCGTCCTGGGCCGGCCTGCGGGTGTCGCAGGTCAGCGCCGCCCTCGAGCACATTGATCACGTCGAGTACAAGGCGGAGGACGGGGCCGTGCTCGTGGACCTGCCCGACGCCCCGCTACCCGACCCGGAGGTGCCCGCAGGCATCCGGTTCCTGCCGACGTGGGATGCCACCCTGCTGGCGCACGCGCGGCGTACGCAGATCCTCCCGGAGGAACACCGGTCGAAGGTCTTCAGTACCAAGACTCCGCACTCGGTGCCCACCTTCCTGGTCGACGGCGCGGTGGCGGGCACGTGGCGGTACGAGCGCGGCGACGTCAAGGTCACCGAGTTCGCGCCGCTGCCGCGTTCGGTGCGGCGGGCGGTCGATGATGCCAGGGAGTCGCTGATCGCGTTCCACGAGTAGTTCAGCCAGAGCGGCCGTACTTGTTGCCCGCGATCTGCAGCGTGCGGATACTCGGAAGGAAGGAACGAGCCGGCCGGCGGAGATTCGCGGGCCGCACGTCTCGACGGGGGAAATGTCCAAGGCCATTTCCAGTAGGCCGCCCGGCGCCGAGCCCAGCCTCGGCGTCGAGTGGGCCGACGCGGTCCATCCGGTCGTGGTCGCGGACCGCACCGGTGTCGTCGTCATGTCGAATGCTGCGGGCAGGCGGTGGTTCCCAGACGTCGCGGAGGGCACCCATCTCGCCGACGTGGTTCCCGGCTGGCTGGCGGACGCGCACCGCCGGCTGACCACGCCGGCACCCGCTTCTCAGCCCGCGCGGACCGAGCCGGTGAGCGGCTACGTCGGCGAGCGTAGCTTCGAGGCACTGCCGAGCCGCCTGAGAAGCGGTGACGTGATGTGGCTGCTGGTCGACGACACGGACCGCCGCCGCGCCGCGGAGGTGGTCGCGGCCGAGCGGGATCGTCTCGCGATCCTGGTGGAGACGTTCGACACGTTGTCGCCGTCTCTGAACCTTGATCGCAGCACGGAGATGACTGCTCGACTGGCTGCCCGGCACCTCGCGGACGCGGCGGTGGTGATCGCCTGGACGGCGGACGGTGCGCTCACGGTGACCAGCGGACGCAGTGACGGCGCGACCGCGCGCTGCACCGTGGGCGCGGACACATTGAAGCTGCCGGGCCTGGAGGAGGCGTTGCGCGGCTACCCGCCGCTGCCTTCGCACCGGGTCGACCCCGCAGCGATCCCGACCTGGCTGGTGCCACCGGAGCTTTCCGGTGCTCTGGGCTCCGCCTCTGTCATCCCGCTGCCTGGCCACGGGCTGTCGGCGGGTGCAATGCTTCTTTTGCGGCGCAGGGGCGCGGCGACCACGATCGACGGTGACGAGAGGCTTCTCGGCCCGTTCGCGGCGCGCGCGGGAGCCGCGCTGGCGGCGGCCCGGATGTACGCAGAGCAGGTACGCATCACCACGGCCCTGATGCGGGACCTGCTGCCGCCGCGGCTGCCGGATGTGGACGGCGTGGAGTTCGCCGGCGGCTACCGCGCGGCGTATGACGGCGAGCGGGTGAGCGGAGACTTCTACGACGTGCACCTCGGCACGGACACCGACGAGTTGCTCGTGGTGCTGGGAGACGTGTGCGGCAAAGGGCTCGAAGCGGCCGCCCTGACCGGAAAGATTCGCAACACGCTCCATGCGCTGCTGCCAATGGCCGCTGATCACCACCTCGTGCTGGACCTGCTCAACCGCACGCTCGTCGACTCGCACCACACCCAGTTCGCCACCCTGGTGCTGGGCACCGTGTCCCGATCGGGTCACCGGGTGCGACTGCGGCTGACCTGTGCGGGCCATCCGGCACCGCTGATCCTTCGTGCCGACGGACGAGTGGAGGAGGTAGACACCCAAGGCTCGCTGATCGGAGTTCTCCCCAGCGTGCACGCGACGACGGCCACGGTCGAACTCCTGCCGGGGGAGACCTGCTTCCTCTTCACCGATGGCCTCACCGAGGCCCGGGGCGGACCGATGGGCAGCGACATGTTCGGCGAGCAACGGCTGCGCACCGCGCTGGCCGAATGCGCGGGGCTCGCGGCTGGAGCCATCGTCGAGCATGTCCAGATGCTCGTCTCGGACTGGGTCGGGGACCGGAGCCGTGACGACATGGCGTTGATCGCGATCACGGCGCCGATGTCCTCATCAAGCGCACGTCACGATGGGACGCGCGCCTGGTGACCGCCGCGCCGCGACGCCGACCGGGTGCCGCCGGCCGCTCGCACGACCTGAGCGTGACCCGGCAGCGGCTCTGGGAGTCCGTCGACAGCAGGGACGAGCACGCGGCGACGGCCGCCGTTCTCGGGGCGCTCGACGACGGCATCGACGCGGAGTCGATACTCATCGATGTCATCGCACCGGTGCAGCAGCGACTCGGCGAGGAGTGGGCCGCGAACCGCATCAGCGTCGCGCAGGAGCACGCCGCCACCGCCATCAACGACCGGGTCATCGCCGCTCTCTCTCGCCATCAGGGCAGCCGCGGCCCGGAACGGCGCGGCACCGTGCTGGTGGCCTGCGTTGAGGGGGAGTGGCACGTCATGCCTGCCCGGCTGCTCGCCGAGGTCCTCACGCTGCGCGGCTGGGAGGTCGACTTCCTGGGAGCCCACGTCCCGACACTTCATCTGATCACGCACATCCACGACACCGGCCCCGACGTCGTGGCCCTTTCTGCTTCGACTCCGACCCGGCTTCCCGCCGCACATGCCGTGATCAGCGCGTGCCGGGCCACGGGTACACCGGTTTTGGCCGGCGGCGCAGCGTTCGGACCCGACGGACGCTGTGCCCTGCTGCTCGGCGCCGACGGCTGGGCGCCCGATGCCGGTGCGGCGGCTGACCGGCTCGCCGCCGGGCTGGTTCCCCGACCGGCCGACCCCGAGGCCATGCGGCACCTTGCTGACGGGGAGCACAGGCGGGTAAGCCACTCGGCGGCGTTCCTCGTCCAGCAGACCATGGCCGGCCTGGAACAGCGCCTTCCGGCCATGCGCACCTACACCGAACAGCAGCGCCACCAGACCGCCGAGGACGTCGCCCATATCGTCGACTCACTCGTGGCGGCCCTGTACGTCGACGACGACGAGTTGTTCACCACCTTCATCGCGTGGACCGCGGACGTCCTCGCCTGCCGCGCCGTGCCCGGCGAGTCCTTGCGCCTCGCCCTGGATCTGGTGGCCGGGCAGGTCCAAAGCCTTCCTCGTGCAACCCGCATGATCGGGCGCGCCCGGGAGGACCTCGACGCGCGCCTGCTCAGCTCGGCTCGACCCTGACTCGGAGAATGCGGTCGTCCCCTTCCCTGGGGTCGCCGCGGCCGTCGGTGTTGTTGGTCAGCAGCCACAACGTGCCGTCGGGCGCCGGTGCGACGTGGCGCAGCCGGCCGAACTGATCTACCGCGAAGTCCTGCGGCTCACCCGCCTCGCCGTCGACGACGGGCACCTGCCACAGCCGCTGCCCGCGGAGGGCCGCGATGAAGATCGTGTCCCGGAGGTATCCGATGCCGCTGGGCGAGGCCTCGGAAGGCGACCACTCGGCCACCGGGTCGACGAAGTCGTCCTGGCCACCGGATCCCTCGACGATCGGCCAGCCGTAGTTCGAACCGGGCTCGATGAGGTTGAGCTCGTCCCAGGTGTTCTGCCCGAACTCGCTGGCCCACAGCCGGCCGTCGTCGTCGAACGCGAGTCCCTGCACGTTGCGGTGGCCGTACGACCACACCGGCGAGCCGTCGAACGGGTTGTCGTCCGGGACCGACCCGTCCGGCTCCAGCCGCAGGATCTTGCCGGCGAGCGAGCCCCTCTCCTGGGACAGCCCGCCCTCGGACGAGTCGCCGGTGGCGACGTAGAGCATCCCGTCCGGGCCGAACGTGATGCGCCCGCCGTTGTGGATGCCCGCCTTGGGGATGCCGTCGATGATCACTTCCGGCTCGCCGAGCCCCGACCCGTCGAACGTCATCCGCACGAGCCGGTTCTCGTTCGACGCGGTGAAGTACGCGTAAAGCCACTGCTCGTGGACGGCGATGCCGAGCAGCCCTCCCTCGCCGCCCGGATCCACGCCCGGCACGCTGCCGACCTCCTCGACCTCGCCGGACTGGGTGACCCGCTTGATCAGCGCGGTGTTCCGCTCGGACACCAGCGCGCCGGACCCGTCGTCGAGGAACGCGAGCCCCCACGGCACGTCCAGGTCGGTCACGATCGTCTCGAAGTCCACCGGCTCCACAGGGCCGGGATCCGGTGTGGGGGTGCTTTCGGTCGGTGAGGGGGTCGTGGCCTCGGGCGAGGGCGTCGGCGGGCTCGGGCTGCCAGTGGCGGGTGTCGTCGCGGGAGCCGTTGGTAGGGCGTCGCCGCCGGAATCGGAGCCGCAGGACGCAAGAACCGCGGTGCTGGTGATCATGATCGCAGCAAGTGCGCTCCGCCGGTGCATGAGCACATAGTTGCACGCCTGGTGCCCGCCCTGGTGTCCGCTGCCGTTGCCGGAGATCCCGGCATATCGTACGTTTCATACCTGTGCGCACGCTCCTGGCATCGGTGGCCGGAGCGATCGTCGCCGTAGTCCTGGCGGCACCGGCAGGAGCAGATCCGGACGACGGGCTGCGTTTCGAGTCGACCGTCACGTACGAGGTGCAGCCCGAGCGTGAACGTGTCGTCGTCACCGCGGACATCTCGGTGACCAACGAACTGCCGGACCGCGGGACCACGTACTACTTCTTCACCGACATCAGCATCCCGGTGTTGTCAGAGGCGGTGAACGTGTCGGCACGCCGCGTCGGCGGGAGCGCGCTGCAGACGAGCCTCGCGGGCACCGAGGACCCGCAGTGGTCGATGTTGACCGTCCAGTTGTCCCCATCGCTGCTCTACCCGGAGACCCAGCAACTTGAGGTCACCTACGAGCTGCCCAACCTCCCCCCGAGATCGGACGGCTGGACCCGGGTCAGCCCCGCCTACGCCTCGTTCCCCGTCTACCCCATCGGCGATCCCGGTCTGGCGAGCGTGGAGGTCGTCGTGCCGCGGGACTACGACCAGGTGGAGGTCGGCGGTGGTCCGATGGAGTCCAGCCGATCGGACGATCAGGTGGTCTACACCGCCAGCGAGATCAGCGACCCGGAGACGTGGTTGGCGGTGGTCGCGGCCCGATCCGACGAACTGCTGGAGGCCCGCACGGTCTCGGACGGCGGACCCACTGCAGTGTTGCGGTACTTGCCCGGGGACGACGAGTGGGCCGACTTCGTCGAGGGTCTGGTCACCGACGGGATACCCGTGCTCGAGGAGCTGATCGGTCAGAGCTGGCCCGTTGAAGGCGAGCTGGAGATCATCGAGTCGGCCGCGCCGCACGCGCTGGGCTACGGCGGCTGGTACGACACCCGCAGCGACGAGATCGAAGTGGGCGCGGAGCTGGACGCACAGACCGTGCTGCACGAGCTGTCTCACGCGTGGTTCAACGACGACTTCGGGTCGGAAGGGTGGATCGTCGAAGGGCTGGCGGAGCTCTACTCGTACCGCGCGCTGGACCGGCTGGAAGGCGACGCACCGGAGCCGGAACGGCTCTCCCCGGACGACTCCGGCGCCCAGCCCCTGGCCGAATGGGTGCAGTCGACCCGCGAGCCGACCGACGAGGATCGGTACGGCTATCAGGCTTCGTGGTGGGTTCTCGACCAGTTCATGGACGAGGTCGGCGGCGACGCGATGGCCGAGGTGCTCGCGGCCGGTTTCGCTCGCGAGATCCCGTACCAGGGAGACCCCCAGCCGGAGCAAGTCCGTGGTCTGGTGGACGGTAGGCGGATGCTGGACCTGCTGGAGGAGATAGCCGGCTCTGCGGCGGCGGTGGAGCTGTTCGAGGAGTACGTGCTCGGCGACGGCGATCGCGAGCTGCTGGACGATCGCGTGGAAGCGCGGGACGCCTATGAGGACCTGGTCGCGGAGGGGGACGGCTGGACGGCCCCGCTCGGTGTGCGCGAGGCGATGACGTACTGGCAGTTCGAGGAGGTGCACCGGCTGATCGACGAGGCGCAGCAGGCGCTGGCGCACAGGGACGTCGTGCTGGAGATCGCCGGTGACCTCGGGGTGGACGCGCTGCCCGCGCTGGAGGAGCGGTACGAGGCCGCTGATGACGTCGCGTCGATCCGGGCCGAGGCTGCGGAGTACGTCGAAGCGGCCACCACGCTGACGGAGGCGACCGACATCCCCGGCGGTGTGCCCGGCCTGCTGGCACAGATCGGGCTCCTCGGCGCCAACCTCGACGGGCGGATGGACACCGCGGCGGCGGCGCTCGTCGCAGGAGACCTCGAGGAGGCGAGGACGGTCTCCGACATCCTGGTCCGCGATGCCGAGCAGGCCCCGCTCATCGGCGCGGTCGTCTTGGGCGAGGTGCTGCTGGGGGCCGGGTTGTGGTGGCCGCTGCGGCGCCTCCGCAGGCGTCGGTCGGCCCCCGCGATAGGTTCGGGGCCGTGGCCGACCGACGCATCGTCCTCCAGCCTTTCCGTGACCTGACCGGCTATCCGGACACCTTGGAGGTCCGGACCTGGGACGCCGATGGAGACCCCGACCCGGATGTCCTCGAGCGGGTCGAGCTGTACGTCATGCCGTACCTGTTCTCCGACATCACGGGCGAGGTGATCGCGCGGATGCCGCGGGTGCGGGTGATCCAGACGCTTACTGCCGGGTATGAGCACGTGCTGCCGTACCTGCCCCGCGGCGTGACTCTGTGCAACGCCCGTGGCGTGCACGACGCCAGCACCGCGGAGCTGGCGGTTGCCCTGACGCTGGCGTCACTTCGCCGGATCCCGGAGTTCGTCCGCGCTCAGGAGCGCGAGGAGTGGGCATTCGGCAAGTACGACGCGCTGGCCGACAAGACCGTCCTGCTCGTGGGGTACGGGTCGGTGGGCACCGCGCTCGAGCGCCGACTGGAGCCGTTCGAGTGCGACGTGCTGCGCGTAGCCCGTACCGCGCGGCACGGGGTCGCGGGGTTCGAATCGCTGCCGGCATTGCTCCCGCGGGCCGACGTGGTGATCCTCACCGTCCCGTTGACCGACGAGACCCGGGCCATGGTGGACGCGCCGTTCCTGGCGGCGATGAAGGACGGTGCCCTGCTCGTAAACGTGGCCCGCGGCGGGGTCGTCGACACCGAGGCGCTGCTTGCGGAGGTGTCGTCCGGACGGCTGCGCGCCGCGCTGGACGTGACCGAGCCGGAGCCGCTGCCCGCCGGCCATCCGCTCTGGTCCGCGCCAGGTGTGCTGATATCGCCGCACGTCGGCGGAAACACGACCGCGTTCGACCCGCGGGCCAGGCGGCTGGTGTTGGCGCAGCTGCAGCGGTTTGCCGCGGGAGAGCCGCTGGCCAACGTGGTCGTCGAGGCCGCTGCGCCGTAATGTCACGTAGTCGCGGGTCGGTGTTGTCGGTGTCGAGGTGCAGAATCGCGGCATGACCTACCTGCTGGCAATTGGCACCCGCAAGGGCCTCTGGCTGGCCCGCAGCGAGGACCGCCGTGGCTGGGCGCTCGACGGCCCGCACTTCCTGATGCAGGACGTGCGCGCATGCGCGATCGATACCCGGGGCGGCAGTACCCGGTTGCTCGCGGGCGCCCACAGCGAGCACTGGGGCCCGTCAGTGTTCCACTCCGACGACCTCGGGGCGACCTGGCACGAGGCCGACGGTGGAGCTGTCCGGTTCCCCAACGACGCCGGCGCGGCGGTTGCGGCCGTCTGGCAACTGCGGCCGGACACCGCGGATCGCCCGGGTGTGGTGTGGGCCGGCTCCGAGCCGTCCGCGCTGTGGCGTTCGGACGACGGCGGCGAGACGTTCTCCCTCGTCCGCGGGCTGTGGGAGCACCCGCACCGACCGAGCTGGCAGCCGGGCGGCGGCGGCCAGGCGCTGCATACGGTCCTGCCGCACCCGTCCGACGCTGCCCGGGTCCTGGTGGCCATGTCGACGGGCGGCGTGTACCAGTCGGAGGATGGCGGCGCGTCGTGGATCGCCTCCAACACCGGGATCGCGGCCGACTTCGTCCCCGACCCATTGCCTGACCACGCCCAGTGCGTGCACAAGGTGGCGCGAGATGGCCTCGATCCGGAACGGCTGTACGCGCAGAACCACGGCGGGGTCTACCGGTCGGATGACGGCGGCAGGACGTGGCTGCCGATCGGCGGCGGGCTGCCCAGCGACTTCGGCTTTCCCGTCGTCACGCATCCGGCCCAGCCAGGCACCGCGTGGGTGGTGCCGCTGGTCGCCGATGTCCACCGGTTCCCGCCGGACAGCGCGCTGCAGGTGTGGCGCACGTCGGACGCCGGCGAGTCGTGGGTGTCGACGTCGGACGGGTTGCCGGGGTCCGGGTTCTACGCGTCGGTGATCAGAGACGCGTTCAGCATCGACGACAACGTCGCCTCGCCCGGCCTCTACCTGGGGTGCCGCGACGGTTCGGTCTACGCGAGCCCGGACGCCGGCGGTTCCTGGGTCGAGGTGGCGCGGCACCTGCCAGACGTGCTGTGCGTCCGCGCGGCGCTGCTGCCGTGATTGTCACGTTGCGGCTGCCCGGGGCGCTGCGTGAGCTGGTCGGCGGGCGGCGGGCGCTGCCGGTGGAGGTCGGCGATCCCGCCGATGTACGGGCGCTGCTGGACGCCGTGGCCGGCCGCTGGCCCGCCGTCGAGCGGCGGATCCGCGACGAGACGGGTGCCTTGCGGCCGCACGTCAACGTGTTCGTCGGGGACGCCAACGTCCGCGATGGCGCAGGCCAGGCCGAGCCGCTCGACGACGGCGCCGAGGTGTCCGTGATCCCCGCCGTCTCCGGGGGCTGAGGCTGGCTTCAGCCGGCGACCTCGCGCAGCCGGCGCCGCAGGTAGCCGCGCTCGGCGGCGTTCCCGGCACGGGCGAGCGCGGCCTCGTACGCCTGCGCTGCGGCGCCGTCTCGGCCCAGCCGTCGGAGCATGTCGGCGCGCACGGCGTGGAACATGTGGTGGTCGGAGAGGTCGAGGCCGTCGACGATGCGCAGCGCGGACTCAGGGCCGTCGGTCTCCGCAACGGCGACTGCGCGGTGCAGCGCCGCGACAGGGCTCGGGGCGAGCGCCAGCAGTTGGTCGTAGAGCAGGCGGATCTGCCACCAGTCGGTGTCCGCCGCGGTCGGCGCGTCGCTGTGCACGGCGTTGATCGCCGCCTGGATCTGGTACGGGCCGGGTTGGTTGCGCCGCAGGCAGGCCCGGACGATCGCCTGGCCCTCGGCGATAAGTGCGCGGTCCCACTTCGTGCGGTCCTGGTCGGGCAGCACGACGAGATCGCCGGCGGCGGTTGTCCGGGCGGGGCGTCGGGCCTCGGTGAGCAGCATGAGCGCGAGTAGCCCCTGGACCTCTGGCTCGTCCGGCATGAGCTCGGCCAGCAACCGGCCCAGGCGGATCGCCTCGGTGCACAAGTCCTCCTTGACCAGCCGGTCGCCAGAGCTCGCCTCGTACCCCTCGTTGAAGATCAGGTAGACGACGGCGAGCACCGCCGACAGCCGGTCCGGGAGGTCGGACGCGCGGGGGACGCGGTACGGGATGCGGGCGTCGCGGATCTTGCGCTTGGCACGGACGAGCCGCTGGGCCATGGTCGGCTCGGGTACCAGGAAAGCCCGGGCGAGATCGCTGGTGCTGAGCCCGCCGAGCAGCCGAAGCGTCAGCGCTACCCGGGCGGGCATGGCCAGCGCCGGGTGGCAGCACGTGAAGATCAACCGGAGCCGGTCGTCGTGCACGGCGCTCTCCTCCGGGGGTGATTCGGTGGTGTGCAGCAGCGCTGCCTGAGCATGCTTGTCGGCACGGGACGCTTCGCGGCGGAGGCGGTCCACCGCCCGGTTGCGAGCCGTCGTGATGATCCATCCCGCCGGGCTCGGCGGCGGTCCCGCCTCCGGCCAGCGCTGCAGCGCGGTCGCGAAGGCGTCCTGGACCGCGTCCTCGGCGATGTCGATGTCGCCGAAGACGCGGGTCAGGACGGCGACCGCCCGGCCGGGCTCCGCGCGGGAGGT